>NZ_JBSHGQ010000064.1:0-13483 GCF_053617895.1 Microbacterium sp. NPDC055683
AGGATGGAGCGCTCCGGCGGCACCTCGAGCACCTCTCCCGTGGAGAGCAGCTCGACCTCGAACGGCCGCGTCCAGGTCGCCGTCGGTCCCGCCGGGGTGCACAGCGACGGCCGGGAGACGTTCGAGGCGCTCGGCGAGGTCGCGGCGCGATTCGGCCTGCGTCGCCGCACGCAGGCGAACGAGCAGGTCGACACCGTCATCGCGCGCGAGCGCTACGGGCGCCGCCCGCTCGATCTCCTCGACGACTGGGGATGGCTGGCGCCGGATGTCACGATCGCGCACCTGTGCGACGTCACGGGAGACGAGATCGGGCTGCTCGCCGAACGGGGCACCACCGCGACGCACGCGCCGGGATGCGACGTCCCGATGGGCTGGGGCGTCGCGCCGGTCGCGCGCATGCGCGCCGCCGGGATCCGCGTCGGGCTCGGGACGAGCGGGGGAGGGAGCAACGACGCCGGCCACCTCCTCGCCGACGCACGCCTCGCGCTGCAGGTGTCGGCGCTCGTCGGCCCCCAGCTCGCGGCGAGGGACGTGCTCTCCGCGGCGACGGCGGGAAGCGCCGACGGCCTCGGCCGGCCGGAGCTCGGGCGCATCGCGGCGGGCGCCGCGGCGGATCTGTGCGTCTGGGACGTCTCCGGGGTCGCCGACGCGGGCGTCGCCGATCCCGTCGCGGGGCTGCTGTGGGCGGCTCCGGGGCGGCGTCCGCGCCATGTCGTCGTCGCGGGCGAGATCGTCGTGCGGGATGGGCGCCTCGTGCGCGCAGAGGAGCGCGAGATCGTCTCCGCCCTGGCGGCGCGCGTGGGGCGCTGAGCCCGCGTCGGACGGGCGCTGAGACGCCGTCAGACGTCGAGCACGAGGCGGTCGCACGCCGCTCGGGAGACGCACACCATCATGACGGGGCTCGTCTCGCGCTCGTGGGGCGTGAGCACCCGGTCGCGATGGTCGACCTCGCCCTCCACGACGACCGTCTCGCACGTACCGCACGTCCCCTCCCGGCACGACGACACCGTGAGGACGCCGTGCCCCTCCAGCACCTCGAGGATGGAGCGCTCCGGCGGCACCTCGAGCACCTCTCCCGTGGAGAGCAGCTCGACCTCGAACGGCTCGGCTCGCACGGGCTCGGCGAGCTCGCCCGCGACGAACGGCTCGACGTGGAGCGTCGTCGCGGGGCCAGCGGCGGCGGCGAGGGCATCGAGCAGGCGTGCGGGGCCGCACGCCCAGACGGGGGATGCGCCGGCGTCCGCGACCAGGGCGGCGACATCGAGACGCCCGCCCTCGTCGGAGACGTGCAGGCGTACGCGGTCGCCATGCCCCCGGAGCTCGTCGGCGAAGGGCAGCGCCGTCCGCGTGCGCACCGCGTAGTCGAGCGACCAGTCGACGCCGACGGCGGCGGCGGCGCGCACCATCGGGAGGATGGGGGTGATGCCGATCCCGCCGGCGACGAAGACGACGCGCCCTCGGGGCGCGTGCTCCGGGAAGGAGAAGGTCGAGCGGGGTCCCCTGGCGCGCACGACCTCGCCCTCGGCGAGTGCGTGCACGGCGAGGGATCCGCCGCGGCCGGCGTCGTCGCGCAGCACGGCGACGCGCCACATCGTCGTGTCCGACGGATCCGAGCACAGCGAGTACGGCCGTTCGAGCCCCGGGCCGAGGACGAGATCGATGTGGCTTCCGGGCGTCCACCGCGGCAGCGGGCGGCCGTTCGACGGCGCGAGGTCGATCGCCACGATGCCGTCGGCGATCTCGGCCCGGCCGCGCACCACGAGCTCGCGCTCGACGTCGCTGAAGAAGCTCATGACCCGCTCCCCTCGCGGCCGCGCGCGCGACGGCCGAGGCGCTCCTTGACGACGAGCATGCGGTACGGTGCGCCGTCGTGGCTGCCCCAGCGGTGCGGAACCCCTCCCGGGATGTAGAGCGACTCGTCTGTGCGGAGCGTCATGACGCCCTCGGGGCCGAGGTCGACATCGACCTCGCCCACGATCACGGTCGCGAACTCCGCTTCCGCGTGCCGGTAGTGATCGCCCTCGACCGGGCGCGCGCCGCGCACGTCGATGGGGGTGAACGGCGTATCGCCGTGCACGAGGATGCGCGCCTCGTTGCGTCCGTAGGTGCCGGCCTGAGGGGAGGCTCCGGTGAGCTGCACGCCGGGAGCCTCGACGTCGAGCGGCGTGCCGGACAGCAGCTCGATCTGGCTCGAGCCGAGCGCATGGGCGATGCGTCCGAGCGAGTCGAAGCTCGGCCGCGCGAGCCCGCGCTCCAGCTGGCTCACGAAGGGGTGCGACAGCCGCGCGCTCTCGGCGAGCTGGACGATCGTCATGCCCAGGAGCTTCCTCCGCGTGCGGATGCTCGCCCCCAGCCGCTCGGCCTCGTCGCTGTCCATCTCGCTCCGTCCTGATCGAAACCGGTCCGTCATACCCGTGAAACGTCCGAACCGTACCGTCCTAGATGTTGATCACATCAACATTCGGATTCTCGCACAGGTGGAGAGCATGGACACGACGACACCCTCCGCGCTCCGCGGCGCGACGCTCGCCGACGGCCGGATCGTCGACGTCGACCTCGCCGGCGGACACGTCGTCGCGGTGCGCGCCGCCGGTCCCGGCCCCGTCGGCGTCGACGAGCTCGATCTGCGCGGCCACCTCCTCCTGGGGGCGGCGGCCGACCCGCACGCGCACCTCGACAAGGCGCTGTCGTGGGACGCCATCCGGCCGCCGTCGGGCGATCTCCGCACCGCGATCGCCGCGTGGCGCGCATACGTCGCGGTCATCGACAGCGCCGAGATCGAGCAGCGCGCGCTGCGCGCCGTGGAGGAGTACCTCGCGAACGGCACCACGGCCATCCGCACCCATGCCGACGTCCCGGCCGACGGCGACCCCGTCCGCGCCGTCGCGGCGCTCTCGCGGGTGCGCGACCGGTTCGCCGGCCGCGTCGACATCGAGATCGTCGCCCTCGCGGGCCCGGACACCTCGGACGACCGCGTCCGCGCAGCGCTCGATGCGGGCGCCGACCTCGTCGGCGGGGCTCCGCACCTCGCCGACGACGAGCTCGCCGACCTCCACCGTCTGCTCGACATCGCCGAGGAGCGCGGCGTCGGGGTCGACCTCCACATCGACGAGGACCTGCACAGGGGAGCCACCCTGGGCGCCTATGCGGCGCGCACGCGCGAGTGGGCCGTCGTGCGCTCGGCCGGCCACTGCGTGCGGCTCTCCACGATGCCGAGGGCGCGGTTCGACGACGTGGCCGCGGCCGTGGCGGAGGCGGGCATCGGCGTCATCGCCAACCCCATGACGAACCTGTGGCTGCAGGGCTGGGACGACCCCGTCGGCATGCCGCGCGGCATCGCCCCGCTCGACCGTCTGCGCGAGGCGGGCGTGCGCACGGCCGCGGGCGGCGACAACGTGCGGGATCCCTTCAACCCGCTCGGCCGCGCCGACGCCTTCGAGACCGCCATGCTGCTCGTCGTCGCCGGCCACCTCGCGATCGACGAGGCATGGCTCGCCGTGAGCGCGGGGGCGCGCGCCGTCCTCGGACGCCCTCCCGCTGAGCCCGTGCGCGGCGCCGAGGCCTCGCTGCTCGCCGTCCGCGCGGCGACCCTGCCCGAGGCGATCGCGACAGCGCCCGCCGATCGGATCGTCCTCTCCCACGGGCGCGTCGTCGCCCGCACCACCACGACGCGCTGGGTCGATGCGGCCAGCGGCAAGGAGCTGATCGCATGACCACCGACACGCTCGAGAGCACGGCGCTCGTCGACTTCCGCGGCGTCGGCATGACGTACGCGAGCGGGACGACCGCCCTGGAGGACGTCGACCTGACCGTCGGCCGCGGCGAGTTCGTCACGGTCGTCGGGCCGTCGGGATGCGGCAAGTCGACGCTGCTGCGCATCGCCGCGGGGCTCGAGCACCAGACCGCGGGGGAGTGCGAGACGCGCACCTCGCGCGTGGGATTCGTCTTCCAGGACGCGACGCTCCTGCCGTGGCGCACGGTGCAGAGCAACGTCGAGCTGCTCGCGGAGCTGAACGGGCTGCCGGCCGCGGAGCGACGCGTCGCGGCCCGGGAGGCGATCGAGCTCGTCGGCCTGACGGGGTTCGAGGCGTCGCTGCCGCGGCAGCTGTCCGGCGGGATGAGGATGCGGACCTCGCTCGCGCGCTCGCTCACCCTCGACCCCGACCTGTTCCTCTTCGACGAGCCGTTCGGCGCTCTCGACGAGATCACGAGGCAGCGTCTCAACGACGAGCTCCTGCGCCTGTTCGCGGAGCGCGGCTTCGGCGGGCTCTTCATCACGCACTCGGTCGCGGAGGCGGTCTACCTCTCGACCAGGGTCGTCGTCATGTCGGGTCGGCCCGGCCGCATCGTCGACGTCGTCGACGTGCCCTTCGACATGCCCCGCGACCCCGACATCCGCTACACCCCCGAGTTCGGCGCCCTCGTGGGGCGCGTCTCGCACGCGCTCAAGGAGGCCCACGCATGACCGCGCAGACGACCATCGCGCCGCCCACGACGGCCGCTCCGCGGACGAGGAGGGCTCCGTCGCGTCTGGGAGCGGTGTGGCCGCCGCTCGCCGTTTTCGCCGTCATCCTCGCCGTCTGGACGGCGGCCAGCGCCCTCCTCGGCGACCAGAGCTTCCTCCTGCCCGCGCCACATCGCATCTTCACGGAGGGGCTGCTCGATCCGATCGTGCTCCCCGAGATCCTGGAGGCGCTGGGACAGACCGTGCTCGTCGCGCTCATCGGGCTCTCGATCGCGATCGTGCTCGGCGTCGGATGGGCCGTCGTCATGCTGCAGGCGAAATGGGCGGAGCGTTCCCTCTACCCGTACGCCGTCATCCTCCAGTGCATCCCGATCCTCGCTCTCGTGCCCCTCATCGGGTTCTGGTTCGGCTACGGCCTGCCCGCGCGCGTCATCGTCTGCGTGCTCATCTCGCTCTTCCCGCTCGTGTCGAACACGCTGTTCGGCCTCCAGTCGGCCGATCGCTCGCAGCGCGAGCTCTTCCAGCTGCAGCGCGCCGGCCGGTGGACGACGCTCTGGAAGCTGCAGCTGCCGGCGGCGCTGCCGGCCATGTTCGTCGGCCTCCGCACGTCAGCCGGCCTCTCCATCGTCGGCGCGATCGTCGGCGACTACTTCTTCCGACGCGGCGCACCGGGCCTCGGATCGCTCATGAGCACGTACACCTCCCGCCTGCTCGCGCCAGAGCTCTACGCCTCCGTCGTCGTCGCCGCGCTCCTCGGCGTCGCGATCTTCGTCGGCTTCGGCCTCCTCTCCCGACTCGTCGTCGGCCGCTGGTACGACGACGCCACCGGCTGACCCCCTCCCGCACCCTCCAGAGAAGAGCGAACATGTCCACAGCCATCCGCCGCCGCGCGCTCGCCGCGGCCGCCCTCGCCGGCGTCTCGGTGCTCGCGCTCGCCGCCTGCTCTCCCGGGACGGAGCCGGCGGCCGACGCCGCCGCCGACCTCGAGATCGGCTCCGTCGACCTCTCGGGCGTCTGCCCCGCGACGGTCGTCGTCCAGACCGACTGGAACCCCGAGGCCGAGCACGGCCACCTGTACGAGATGTTCGGCGACGACTACACGATCGACGCCGACGCGAAGTCGGTGGCGGGCCCCCTCTACGCCTCGGGGGAGTACACCGGCGTGAACCTCGAGGTGCGCTCGGGCGGACCTGCCGTCGGCTACAGCACGGTGCAGTCGCTCATGTACCAGGACGACGCGATCACGCTCGGGTACGTGCACTCCGACGCCGCCATCTCGAGCTCCGCGACGACGCCCGTCGTCGGCGTCATGGCGCAGCTCGACGTCAACCCCCAGATGGTCATGTGGGATCCCGCGACGTATCCCGACGTCGACGACATCCCGAGCCTCGTGGCCGCGCTCGAGGAGTCCGGCGGCGTGTGGCGCTACTTCGGCGGTGCCGCCTACATGGAGTACCTCATCGCCGCGGGGATCGTCCCGGAGGGGATCACCGACGGCGGCTACGACGGCACGCCGGCGTCGTTCGTCGCCGACGGCGGCGTCTCGGCCCAGCAGGGCTTCGCCTCCGCCGAGCCGTACATCTACGAGAACGAGGTCGCGGAGTGGGGCGCGCCGGTCGCGAACGCGCTCATCGCATCGACCGGATGGGACATCTACGGCTCGGCGCTGTCGGTGCGCGCCGACCGCCTCGACGAGCTCTCCCCCTGCCTCGAGGAGCTCGTGCCCGTCCTCCAGCAGGCCGAGGTCGACTTCTTCTCCGCGCCGGACGAGGCGGTCGACCTCGTCCTCGAGCTCGTCGACGTGTACGACAACGGGTGGACCTACTCGCAGGGCGTGGCCGACTACGCCGTCGAGACGCTCATCGCCGACGGCATCGTGTCGAACGGCGACAACGCGTACATCGGCGACTTCGACCCCGAGCGGGTCGAGGACTTCTTCGGCATCGGCGTCGAGCTCTTCCGCGAGATCGCGGCCGACGTCGATCCCGACCTGCAGGCGGAGGACATCTACACGAACGAGTTCCTCGACACCTCGATCGGCCTCTGACGACGCCGGTGCGGGGGCGCGCGCCCCCGCACCACCTCCCGAAAGGACCCGCCATGGCCGAACCGGCCCTCATCTCCGCTCTGCACGAGCGCCTCTCCGCGCTGCTCGGCCCCCGCGGCGTCTCGGCCGACGCCCGCATGCTCGAACGCGCCTCCGTCGACGGCGCGCGCATGTCGCCCGTCCTGAGCGAGCTGCTGCCGCTCGGCGTCGCTCAGCTCGTCGCGTACCCCTCCGACGCCGATCAGGCGGCCTCCGCGATCGCCGCGGCCGTCGAGCTCGGTGTCCCCGTGACGCCGCGGGGCAAGGGCACGGGCAACTACGGCCAGGCCATCCCGCACGCGGGCGGACTCGTGCTCGACCTCTCACGGGCCCGCGCGATCGTCGAGGTGGGCGGCGGATGGATCACGGCCGAGGCCGGCGCGACGATGCTCGCCCTCGAGCAGGCGGCGCAGGCGACGGGCCAGGAGCTGTGGATGTACCCCTCGACGATGAACTCGTCGATCGGGGGCTTCCTCGCCGGCGGCTCGGGCGGCACGGGGACGATCGCCCACGGCGCCAACCACATGGGCTTCGTCGTCGCGCTCGATGTCGTCCACGCCGACGGGACGGGCATCCGGCGCGTGGAAGGCGCGGAGGCGCAGCGCTATGTGCACAACTACGGCACGGCCGGCATCATCGTGCGCGCCACCGTGCGGCTCGACCCCCTCGTCGACTGGCGTGCCCTGTACGCGTCCTTCCCGTCCTTCGGCGGAGCGCTGAGCGTCATCCGCGAGATCGGACGCCTCGATCCCTCGCCGCGACTCGTCTCGGCGGACCCGCCGGAGATCTCCGCCGCGCTGCCGGAGGACCCCGCCGTCCCCGTCGGGCGGGCGAGCCTGCGGGCCATCCTCGCGCCGGACGCCCTGGCGGCCGCGACGGAGCTCGTCGTCGCCGCCGGAGGCCGCGTCGAGGAGGTGCGCACGGGCCCGCAGGCCTCGGCACGGCTGTCGACCCTGAGCTACAACCACCCGATCGAGTGGCTGCAGAAGACCCGGCCCGGGTACTACTACCACCTCGAGGTGGGCGGCGACGTCCTCGCCGACGACATCGAGCTGGTGCAGGGAACGATCGGCGACGGCCGCCTGCACATCGAGGCGGGTCACACCGTGCCGATCGGGATGCTCGCCGCGCCCTACCGCGGCCCGGAGGAGGTCGAGGCCGCCATCGCGCGGCTCGAGGCCATCGGCGTCGGCGTGCACAATCCGCATCAGTGGAACGTCGACTTCGAGCTCGCCCGCACGGTCGAGCTCGCCCGTACCACCGACCCGGGCGGCCTGCTCAACCCCGGCAAGCTCAACGCCGACTACGCAGGGCCGGTGAAGGGGTCCATCCGATGATCCGCCCCTTCACGCTGACGGGTGCGCTCCTCCTGCCGGTCACGGCCGAGCCCTTCGCCGGCTGGATGGCCGTGGGCGCCGACGGGCGCATCGCCGGCCTCGGCGAGGGCGAGCCGGCCGTCGTGCTGGGCGATCGCGTCGACGTGTCGGGCTGCCTCGTCGCGCCCGGGTTCGTGTCGGCGCACAGCCATCTCTTCACGGCGGGCATGCGCGGGATGACGCCCGACAGCACGCTGTACCCGTGGGTCGCCGCGCAGACCGACTTCATGGCCGGCGCCGACGAGGACGACGTGTACTGGGCGACGCTGCACGGCGCGATCGACGCGATGAGGGCGGGCGTCACGAGCGCCTACAACTTCCTGTCGGCGCCGTTCGTGACGCGATACGACCCCGGCAGCGACTCCCGCACTCTGCTCGCGCACCGAGGCCGCGAGTTCACGCACCGCCAGATCGCCGCGGCGCGCGACGCCGGCCTCCGCATGCAGAACGCGATGCGGCTCGATCCGATCCTCGTCGACCGGGTCGAGAGCGACGCCGCGTTCGACGCCGCGGTCGCGTACCTCGGCTCGGAGGTGCCAGACGACCTGTCGCTCGGTGCGTCCGTCTTCGGCGCCGTGCAGTGGGCGGAGCACGCCGTGCAGGCCGAAGTCGAGGTCTCGGCCATGGACAGGCACGGGATCGGCAACCAGGCGCACCTGCTCGAGACGGCCGAGGCACTCGACCAGCAGCGAGCGAAGCTCGACTGGTACCGGGACGCGGGCGCCCTGCGCCCCGGATTCCTCGCAGGGCATTTCATCCATCCCGACGACGCGATCGTCGACCTGCTCGCCGATGCGGGAGCGGGCATGGTCTGGCAGCCGATGTCGAACGGCCGCCTCGGATCGGGGATCGCCGACATCCCCGCCTATCTCGCCCGCGGGATGAGCGTGGGGATGGGCGTCGACGACCAGTCGTGCACCGACCTCATCGACCCGTTCGAGAACATGCGGACGGGTCTCGGCATGCAGCGCGCCGCCGCGCGCGACGCCGCCGTGCTGAGCGCCCGCGACGTCCTGCGGCTGCACACCCTCGGCGGCGCCGAGGCGATGGGCGTCGCCGGGCGCGTCGGCAGCCTCGACGTGGGCAAGCACGCCGACTTCCTCGTCGTCGACCCTGCGCGCCCCGACACGGGGCCGGTGTGGGATGCGACGGCGCACTACGTGCTCGCATGCGGCCAGCAGAACGTCGCCGCCGTGTACTCGGGCGGCGTGCGCGTCGCGGCCGACGGCCGGTCGCTGCATCCGCTCGCGGGCGACGCCGCCGCCGCGCTGCACGAGCGCTCCGTCCGGCTCGGCACCGCCATCGGCCTGCCGGCCCCCGCCATCCGCCCCGCCTCAGAAAGGCCCCGACTTCCGTGACCAGACTCCTCTCCGACCTCCCCCAGCCGCGCGCCATGGCCGCGCTCTCGGAGGACTCCATCATCGTCCAGCCGGTCGGCGCGATCGAGCAGCACGGACCGCACCTGCCGCTGAGCACCGACCTCGTCATCCCCGAGGCGATCGCGTCGGCGGCGGTCGAGCGCGCCGTCGCGGCAGGCGTCGACGCGTGGCTCCTGCCACCGCTCGCGGTGAGCAAGAGCGACGAGCACCACTGGGCGCCCGGGAGCCTGTGGCTGGAGGCGTCGACCCTGTGGGACACCCTCGTCGACCTCGGCCGGTCGGTCGCCGCGACGCCGGCGAAGACGCTCGTGTTCGTCAACGGCCACGGCGGCAACACGGCGCTCCTGCAGGTCGTGAACCGCGAGATCCGGCGCCGCTTCGGGCTGCGCACGTTCAGCATGGGTTCCGGCATCCAGCGCGCGGGAGACGGACGCGAGGGACCGGACGAGCTCGGGATGGGCATCCACGCGGGGCACTCGGAGACGAGCGTCATGCTCGCCCTGCGCCCCGACCTCGTCGACATGGCGGCGGCCGTGCGCAGCGTGCCCTCCCACATCGCTGGGTTCCGCACGATCGGGTTCAACGCCTTCCCCGTCAGCTTCGGGTGGACGTCCGACGACTTCGGCCCGAGCGGCGTCATCGGCGACGCGACGGGGGCGACGGCGGAGTACGGGGCGCGACTCGTGGAGGAGGGGACGGCGTTCGTCGCCGAGGCGCTCGGCGAGATCTCCCGCTTCCGGCACGCGGCATGAGCGGCGCTCCCGGCAACGTGCCGCCGGCCGGCATCGGCCGCCCCGTGCAGGACGGAACCGCGCCGGCCGATCCCCTCGCGCTGCTGCGCGACTGGCTGCCCGCCGACGACGACCCGGCGCGACCGCTCGCCGTGCTCGCCACCGTCGACGCGTGCGGCGCGCCCGACGCGCGCACCGTGCTCGTCTCGGGACTGCTCGCGGAGGGGCCGACGTTCCACACCGACATTCGCAGCAGGAAGGCGCTGCAGCTCGCCGCGCATCCCGAGGCGGTGCTCGTCGTGCGCTGGGAGGCGGAGGCGCGGCAGGTCGTCGTCCGGGGGAGCGCCGAGCGGACCGACCCCGCGGAGGAGTCCGTCGCGTTCGCGCGCCGCGTGCCGTACCTCCGGCGTCTCGCGCGGCTCAACGACGACGCGTTCGCGGCGCTGCCCCGGGCGGAGCGGCAGCGCAGGTGGTCGGCGTCCGCGCAGGACGACCCGATGCCCCCGGCGACGTGGGCCGGGTACGTGCTGCGGCCATCCGAGCTCGCATTCTGGGAGGGGGCGGCAGACGCGGCGAGCCGGCGCATCCGGTACACGCGCTCGGATCGCGGATGGTCGGCGGGGTACGAGGCGGGATGACCCTGCGCGCGACACGCTCGCGGGCATCCGGGCGTGCGCGTCGCGTTCCCCTACCGTGGAAGCCATGGGCGGGCAGATGCTGGGCGGCGGCGTGATCGTCGCCGTCGCCGTGCTCCTCTGGATCGTCTACCTGCTGCCGACCTGGCAGAGCCGGATGAGGTACGACGCCGCCGAGCGCAACGCCGTGCGCCTGAACCAGGCCCTCCGCGTGCTCGCCGAGACGAGCGAGACGCCCGACGAGATCCGGCTCGAGCTCAGCGCCCGCGAGGCCAGGGCGCAGCAGCGGCTCGTGAAGCGCCTGCGTGCCGAGGACGCGCGCCTGCAGGCCGAGTACGAGAAGCTCGAGGTCGACCGCAAGCGCCTCGAGGTGCAGGCGCAGGTCGACCGCACGCGCGCGGAGACGGAGCTCGCGCTCGAGAACCGGCGACGCGAGCTCGTCGCGGAGGCGGAGCGCCGTCGCAGGGAGATCGAGGCGGCCCGCAACGCGCCGGAGGTCGTGCGCGTGCGGCAGGCGCGGGCTCGCCGTGTTGTCCGCCTCATCGCCACGCTCGTCGTCGCCGCGGGGCTCGCCTCCACCGGCCTCGGCACCTGGGCGCTCGCGTCGGGCGGCAGCGGATGGCTGCTCGCCGGCGGCATCGCGGCGCTCGCGGTCGGTGTGCGCACGCTGCAGCGGATGGCGACGGTCGCCCGACGGGCGCGTCGTCGCGTCGTCCGCGCGGCCGAGCCTTCGCACGTCGTCGTCCCGCCGGTGCGCGAGCGCCGCGAGGTGCCCGTGCTCCTGGACCCCGAGGACCGCGGATGGAAGCCGCGCACCCTGCCCGCGCCGCTCACGACGGTGGCGGGCTCGCGCGCCGCCGTCGCGCTCGACGGTGCGGCCGCGCACGAGGCGCTGCGTCAGGCTGCGCGCGAGGAGGCGATCCGCGAAGAGGCTGCGCGCCGCGCGCCGGTGCCGATCACGACGGCGCGTCCCGCCGCCGCTGCCGGTGCCGCTGCGTCCGCGTTCGCGGGCATGGGGTACATCGACGACACCGAGATCGAGGACCACGTCCGGCGTCTGCTCGCGCGTCGCGCGGTCGGCTGACCGAGGATGTCCGTTCTCGCACGGGCGAGGGGGAGCGGCACCTAGGGTGGGGCCATCCCGCCTGTTCGAAGGAGAACCATGACCCCGCTGCCGCGCATCGTCCTCATCGGCGACTCGATCACCGACGCCGGGCGCGACCGCTCGGACCGGGGCTCGCTGGGCACGGGGTACGCCGCGCTCATCGCCGACGCGCTCGCGGGAGAGGCCGAGGTCGTGAACGTGGGGATCTCGGGCGACCGCGCGGTCGACCTGGAGGCGCGCTGGACGGACGACGTCGACGCCCTCGAGCCCGCGGTGCTCTCGGTCTACGTGGGCGTCAATGACACGTGGCGGCGCTTCGACCGGGGAGATGCAACCTCCGCGGAGGACTTCGAGGCGACGTACCGGCGACTGCTGTCGTCGGACGCGGCGCGCAGCGCGCGGCTCGTGCTCGTCGAGCCCTTCCTGCTGCCCGTGCGCGCGGAGCAGGAGGAGTGGCGGGGAGACCTCGACGCCAAGCGCGACGTCGTCGCGCGGCTCGCGGGGGAGGCGGGTGCCGCATTCGTCCCGTTGCACGCCATCCTCTCGGCGGAGGCAGCGCACGTCGGACCGGCGGCGCTCGCCGCAGACGGCGTCCACCCGACGCCCGCCGGCGCGGCGCTCATCGCGCGGGCCTGGCTCGAGGCGTACCGACGCGCCGGGTGACCTGCCGATTCGGACGGCGACGCGAGGTCTGGTAACGTATCTCGGGTTGCAAGGGCCCATGGCGCAGTTGGTAGCGCGCTTCGTTCGCAATGAAGAGGTCGGGGGTTCGAATCCCCCTGGGTCCACACTGTGTTGAGACAGTGCGGAAGGCCCCGTCCATCGGACGGGGCCTTTCTCGTACCCGGCGGACGGACGGGGCGGGGCACGTGCAGGTGCCCGTCATGCGCCGCGATGCCGGCGCTGCCCTCCGGTGCGTGGGGTGCATGGCGGTGCGTGTGTGCGGTGCATCGGCGTGCGTGCGGTGCGCCGGCGAGCGTGCGGTGCGCCGGCGTGCGTGGGCTGCATCGGAGGGCGTGCGGTGCACTGGAAGGCTCACGCGTCCGGCGCGCAGGCGGAGGATCCTGGGGACACGACGGCTGGAGCTCGGCGGCACGAGCGGCTTCCGGTGTGGGGCGTCCGGTGCTCTTCCGGTGCGTGTGGTGCATGGCGGTACGTGTGCGCGGTGCACTGGTGTGCGTGCCGTGCACGGGTGTGCGTGCCGTGCAGCGGAGGGTCACGCATCAAGCAAGCACGCGTCGCATCGTGGGACACGACGGCCGGAGCACCGCGTTACAGGCACCCGCCGGTGCGTGGCGGTACGGGCGGCGTCCGGTGCGCGGCGTGCCCAGCGGTGCGCGTGGTGCGTGGCGGTGCGCGGGGTGCTCGGTGGTGCGCCTGGTGCATGGCGGTGCGCCTGGTGCACGGCGCTGCGTGTGTGCGGTGCACCGGTGTGCGTGCGGTGCACCGGTGTGCGTGCGGTGCACCGGTGTGTGTGCGGTGCACTGGTGTGCGTGCGGTGCACTGGCGGGCGTGGCGTGCATCGGTGTGTGTGCGGTGCACTGGTGTGCGTGCGGTGCACTGGCGGGCGTGGCGTGTGCCGGTGTGGGTGTGGTGTGTGCCGGTATGGGTGTGGTGTCGGGGTGCGACACGCCCGGGGGTGGGTGTGGTTTGCGGGGGTGGGTGGTTCGGCGTAATGTATTCCCTTGTCGCCGCCAAGCGGTGAG
>NZ_JBSHGQ010000065.1:0-11679 GCF_053617895.1 Microbacterium sp. NPDC055683
AGTCGCGACGGCGGCCCCTTCCTCGTCGCCGTGCTCATTCACGCGAATGGAATGTCGCGTGCTCGCGCGGGGTTGATCTCACCGTGACCCCCGTCGATGTGCTCGTGATCGGGGCCGGTCAGGCCGGCCTCTCGGCGGCGTACCATCTGCGGCGTCGCGGGTTCTCGCCCGTCGACGAGGCGACGGCAGGGTCGACGTTCGTCGTCCTCGATGCGAACGCGGCGCCGGGCGGCGCGTGGCAGCACCGCTGGGAGTCCCTCCGGATGGGCACCGTGAACGGCATCCACGAGCTCCCCGGCCATCCCGTGCCGCCGGCCGACCCGGCCGGCGCGAGCCGCGTCGTCCTGCCGGCGTACTTCGCCGAGTACGAGGAGATGTTCGACCTGCGCGTGCGCCGCCCCGTCTCGGTGCGCGCCGTGCGCCGCGCGGGCGGCGAGCGCCTCGTCGTCGAGACGTCAGAGGGGGCAGGGTCGGAGGGGGCAGGGTCGGAGGGTCAGTGGGCGGCGCGCTACGTCGTCAACGCGACGGGCACGTGGACGCAGCCGTTCGTCCCCCGCCTCCCCGGCCAGGAGCGATTCCGGGGACGCCAGCTGCACGTCGCCGACTACGTCTCGGCCGACGCGTTCGCAGGGCAGCGCGTCATCGTCGTCGGCGCCGGCATCTCCGCCGTGCAGCTGCTCGAGGAGATCTCGCACGTCGCCGAGACCGTGTGGATGACGCGGCGCGAGCCCGAGTGGACCGACGCGGCGTTCGACGAGTCCGCGCGCATCGCGGCGATCGCGGGCGTCGAGGAGCGGGTGAGCCGCGGCCTCCCGCCCGGCAGCGTCATCTCCGTGACCGGCATGCACTGGACGCCGTGGGCGCTCGCCGCCCGCGAGCGCGGTGTGCTCGTGCGCCATCCGATGTTCACGTCGATCGAGGAGGACGGCGTGCGGATGGCCGACGGCTCGTTCGTCGCGGCCGACGCCATCCTGTGGGCGACGGGCTTCCGACCCGCGCTCCGGCACCTCGCCCCCCTGCGGCTGCGGACCCCCGAGGGCGGCATCCGCGCCTCCCACGGACGCGCGCTCGACGAGCCGCGCCTCTTCCTCCTCGGCTACGGCCCCTCGGCATCGACCGTCGGCGCGAACCGGGCGGGGCGCGATGCCGTGCGCACCATCGTCGCCGAGATGACCGCCGAGCGCGACGCGGCCTGAGCCATCCGGTACCCTTTCCGTACCGTCCCGCACCCGGGACCGCATCGACGCGGCACCATCCCTGCCGGCACCCTTCCGCCGCTCCCCTCGGAGCGACCTGCCGCCAGGAGGCATCATGAGCCGTACCCGCATCCGCGACTTCCACGACGACGACCTCGACGGGATCGTCCGCCTCTGGGAGGACGTCGCCCGCGCCGACTCCCCCGTCTACGCCCTGTCCGAGGTGATCGCCTCGTGCCAGGCCGATCACGCCGTCGTGGCCGTCCGCGACGACGAGATCGTCGGAGCCGCCGTCGGCCGGGCCGCGCACGCGCAGGGTTGGGTCGTGTTCTTCGGGGTGAGCCCCCACGAGCGCGACGACCGCGTCGAAGCGGGCCTCCTCGACGCGCTCGAGCGCCGGATGGCTCCGCTCGGCCTCGGCAAGCTCTCGATCCTCGTCGCCGACCGGGCGGGCGCCGTCGACGGGCTGACGGCCAACGGCTTCGAGGCGCGCACGCAGCTGCGCTATCTCGAGCGGCAGATGCCCGTCCAGCGCCGCGAGCTCGATCTGCTGAAGGACGTCGGCGGGCGCATCCTCCCGCGGCACCTGTGGGATGCCGTGAGCGGCATGCAGCTCGAGAAGGACCTGCTCGAGGAGCGGCTCGTCGTGCCGCTCTCGCGCCCCGACCTCGCCGACCGGTACGGCGTCGTGCCCCCGCGCGCCGTCATGCTGTTCGGGCCTCCCGGCACAGGCAAGACGACGTTCGCGAAGGCCGTCGCCTCCCGGCTCGACTGGCCGTTCGTGGAGCTGTTCCCCTCGCGGCTCTCCGGCGAGCCGGGAGGTCTCGCGGCCGCGCTGCGCTCGACGTTCGAGGTCATCGGCGAGCTGGAGCACGCGGTCGTGTTCATCGACGAGGTGGAGGAGATCGCGGCCCGGCGCGGCGGCGAGCCGCCCTCGCCCATGCAGGGCGTGACGAACGAGCTCCTCAAGCTCGTCGCGGAGTTCCGCGAACGCGAGGGCCGGCTGCTCGTCTGCGCGACGAACTTCGTGCGCGCACTCGACGCGGCGTTCCTGCGGCACGGCCGCTTCGACTACGTCATCCCGATCGGCCTGCCCGACGCCGAGGCGCGGCGCGCGATCTGGCGCCGCTACGTTCCGCGGCCCGTGGCCGAGGGGCTCGACTTCGACGCGCTCGTGGAGTCGAGCGAGGGGCTCACACCCGCCGACATCGAGTACGCCGCGCGTCGCGCATCGCAGGAGGCGCTCGCCCGTGCGCTCAAGGGCGGCGACGAGGCGCCCCTCGCGACGGCGGACTACCTCGCCGCGCTCCGGGCGACGCGTGCGACCGTCTCCGAGGAGACGGCGCGCGAGTTCCGCGACGACGTGCGCACGCTCGCGAGGCTGTAGCTACTTCCGCAGGCGCACGTCGCCGAAGCGCTTCGCCACGGCCGCGATCCAGCGGTCGCGGCGGATGGCGACCCAGCCCGCCGCGAGCGCGACGAGCGAGCCCAGGAAGACGAGGGCCCCGAGCCATCCGTCGCCGTCGTTGCCGGCGTACATCGTGTTGAGGTTGCGGCGCAGCCCCGTCGTCAGGACGAGGCCGACGTGCACGATCACGAAGGCGACGAAGAACAGCATGGTCGGCCAGTGCAGGCTCTTCGCGAGCTTCTCGGGGAAGACCCGGCTCACCCTCTCGTTCTGACGCGGCCAGAAGGCGCTGAGGCGGAACCCCGTGAGTGCGGCGACGGGAGCCGCGAGGAACACGATGGCGAAGTAGCTCAGCTGCTGCAGCGCGTTGTAGTGCGTCCAGCCGTCGTGGACGGGCCAGTCGAGCGACACGTACTGGAGGAAGGCGGAGAGCGCGTTCGGGAAGACGTCCCAGCTCGTCGGGACGATGCGCCCCCAGTGGCCCGTGGCGAACAGGAGCACGACGAAGACGACGCCGTTCGCGAGCCACAGCACGTCGACGGCGATGTGACCCCACAGAGCGAGGCTCATGCGCCGCTTCTTGACCCTCTTCGACGACCACAGGCCGCCGGCGACCTTCTCGTTCCGCACGCGCAGCCCCGACCGGATGATGAGCACGAGGAAGAACGCGTTGAGGAAGTGCGTCCACGACACCCACGCGGGGATTCCCGGGGTCGTGACCTCGGGGAGGGTGGACGTCCCGGGGTAGGCGGCGACGAGGTCGGCGACGGGCCCGGAGCTCAGGAGCCATCGTGCGGCGGAGACCGCCATGAGGCCGAGGATCGGGAGCGACGCGGCGCCGAGGAGATACGCGAGCGCACGGGGCCAGGGCGTCTCGGTCCGGGGCGTGCGGGGGCGGGGGGACGTCACCAGACGATCATGCCAATCGGGTCGTCACATCCGGAAACCCGGCGAAACACAGCGCCCCCGAGCGCGGGCCCGGGGGCGCTGCGCGTCAGACGAGACGCGTCGTCGGCGAGACGCCGTAGGTGTCCTCGGGGTCGTCGTTCACGACGCCCGCGAGGGCCGCGTCGATCGCGGCGAGCGCATCGGCCTCGATGACGACACCCGACGCCTTGACGGTGTCCGCGAGCTGCTCGGGGCGCGACGCCCCCACGAGCGCGGCCGCCACGTTGGGGTTCTGCAGCACCCAGGCGATCGCGAGCTGCGGCATGGTGAGCCCGAGGTCGGAGGCGATGGGCTTGAGCTTCTGCACGGCCGTGAGGGTGTCGTCGGCGAGGAAGCGCTGGATGAATCCGGCTCCGCTCTTCTCGTCGGTCGCGCGGCTGCCCGCCGGCACGGGCTGGCCGGGCACGTACTTGCCGCTCAGCACACCCTGGGCCATGGGCGACCACACGATCTGCGAGATGCCGAGCTCCTCGCTCGCCGGCACCACCCTGCCCTCGATGACGCGGTGGAGCATGGAGTACTGCGGCTGGTTCGACACGAGCTGGAAGCCGAGCTGCGTCGCGAGGGCGTGACCTTCTCGCAGCTGCTCGGCCGTCCACTCGGAGACGCCGATGTAGAGCGCCTTGCCCTGACGGACGATGTCGGCGAACGCCTGCATCGTCTCCTCGAGCGGCGTCTCGTGGTCGTAGCGGTGTGCCTGGTAGAGGTCGACGTAGTCGACGCCCAGCCGACGCAGCGATCCCTCGATGCCGTCGCGGATGTGCTTGCGGCTGAGCCCGGTGTCGTTGGGGCCCTTCGGGCCGATCGGGAAGTAGACCTTCGTGAAGATCTCGAGGCTCTCGCGCCGCTGGCCCTTCAGCGCCTCGGCGAGCACCTCCTCCGCGGCCGTGTTGGCGTACGTGTCGGCGGTGTCGAACGTCGTGATGCCGGCGTCGAGGGCGGCGTGCACGGTGGCGATCGCCGCGTCGTTCTCGACCTGCGAGGCGTGGGTCACCCAGTTGCCGTAGGTGATCTCGGAGACCTTGAAGCCGCTGTTGCCGAGGTAGCGATAGTTGACCATGGGTCCACGCTATCGGCGCTCAGGCGGTGGCGGCCGCGACCTCGTCCTCTTCGGTCGCGACGAGCTGGCCGCACGCGCCGTCGATCTCCTTGCCGCGGGTGTCGCGGATGGTCGTGGGCACGCCCGCGTCGTTGAGGCGGCGCACGAACTCGAGCTGGGCCGAGCGCGGCGACGCGTCCCACACCGATCCCGGCGTCGGGTTGAGCGGGATCGGGTTCACGTGCACCCAGCCGCGCCCGCGCGCGTTGAGCTTCTCGGCGAGCAGGTCGGCGCGCCACGGGTGGTCGTTCATGTCGCGGATGAGGGCGTACTCGATCGACACGCGGCGGCCCGTCTTGTCGAAGTAGGCGCGAGCCGCGTCGAGCGCCTCGTCGACCTTCCAGCGCGAGTTGACGGGGATGAGCTCGTCGCGCAGCTCGTCGTCGGGCGCGTGCAGCGACAGCGCGAAGGTGACGGGGATGTCCTCGTCGGCGAGCTTGCGGATGGCCGGCACGAGACCCACGGTCGACACCGTGATGCCGCGGGCGCTCATCCCGAGGCCCTCCTTCTTGTCGACCATGACGCGCACGGCCTGCATGACGCGGTTGTAGTTGGCGAGGGGCTCGCCCATCCCCATGAAGACGATGTTCGACACGCGCTCCGCGCTGTGGTCATCCGACTTCTTGCCCCCGAGCTCGCCGCGCGCGATGAGGGCGTTGGCGCGCACGACCTGGTCGACGATCTCCGCCGCCGACATGTTGCGCGTGAGGCCCGCCTGCCCGGTCGCGCAGAACGGGCAGTTCATGCCGCAGCCCGCCTGCGACGACACGCACAGCGTGATGCGGCCGGGGTAGCGCATGAGCACCGACTCGACGAGCGCGCCGTCGTGCAGCTTCCAGAGGAACTTGATCGTGTCGCCGCCATCGGTCTGCAGCCGGCGCACCTCGGTGAGGAGCGGAGGGAGCAGGCCCGCGACGAGCTCCTCGCGCCCTGCGGCGGGAAGGTCGGTCATGTCGGCTGCATCGCTCGTGTGGTGCGTGAAGTAGTGCTTCGCGAGCTGCTTCGCGCGGAAGCCGGGAAGACCCAGCTCCTTGAGCTTCGCGGTGCGCTCCTCGGGTGCGAGGTCGGCGAGGTGCACGGGCGGCTTCCCGCGCTTGGGGCTCGCGAACTGCAGCAGCGGGCGGCCCGAGTCATCCTTCTGCTGCTGCCAGCCCTCCGTGCGCGGGCGCACCTGGCGCACGCCGGTGCTCGTCGGGCGCGTCGGGGCGGGTCGCTCGCTCTCGGTCATGCTCTCCAGGGTAGGGCTTCGGGCCTGCGAAGCGCCTGGTCTCCACGGGTTCCGAGCCGCCAGCCGCCGGACACATCGCAGGAGATCCGGAGCCCGGCATGCGGCTCGACGGCGCAATCACGCGGGCTTCCCGCTCGGGCGGCGCGGATCTCCTGCGGCGTGTCCCCGTCTCAGATGGCGGTTGGCACAAGGGCGGCGAGAGCGGCGGCGACCGCCTCCTTCACCGGCTCGATGATCGGCAGCTCGTCGCCGAGCTCTCGGGTGAGGGTCTCGGCGGCGGCGCTCAGCGGGCCTCCGCCGATGACGACCGCCTCGGCCCCGTCTGCCTGGGCGCGGCGGCAGGCGGCCCTCAGCTCGTCGACGAGCCGCTCCGCGTCGTCGAGCCGCTCGGGGGGCGACGCCGTGAGGTAGCAGCCGATGTACCGGTCGAGCAGCCCGTTGCGCTCGACGAGGTCGTGCAGCGCGCCGGTGAGGCGCCCCGTCGTCGTCGCGATCGCGAACCGGCGGCCGCCGCGGGCCGCGGCCCGCACCGAGGCCCCGCCGATGCCGACGACGGGCACGCCCGTGGCCGCAGCGGTCTCTGCGAGCCCCGGGTCGCCGTAGGCGCCGACCACGACGGCGTCGACTCGCTGCCGCCGCATCGCCTCGACCGCGGCACCGGCCACGTGCGGAGCGGCCGCCGCGAGCGCCTGCGGATCGGTGATCATCCGCGGGCCGCGCGCTGCCGTGGCGCCCGCCACCTCGACGCCCGGCCCCGCCGCCGCGCTTGCTGTGGCGACGAGCAGCCGCGTCGTGTCGTCGTTCGTGTTGGGGTTGACGATGAGCAGCGCGAGCGGAGCGCCGGGCACGTCAGTCGTCCTCCACCATGGGACGCCCGACGGTCTCACGCGGAAACTGCACGGCGATCGCGCAGATCGCGAACAGCCCGGCGAGCAGTGCGAACATCCCGCCGACGCCGGCGGCGTCGAGCACGGCGCCCGCGGCGAGCGGGAAAAGCCCACCCGACAGCGACCCGAGAGCGAGGATGACGGAGGTGCCGAGACCGCGGATGCGCGTCGGGTACTGCTCGGGCGCGAAGAGCCAGATTGTCGTGTTGAGCACGATCACCGCGAAGTTGAACAGCGCGCCGAACAGGAGCACGAGCGCCACGGTGCTGCCGAGGAAGCCGAAGCCGAGGCCGGCGCCGATGCCGAGCACGGCGGCCGCGGTCAGCGTGAGCTTCCGGGGCAGGCGGCGGGCGACGAGCGCCGCGGTGAGCGCGCCGACGAGCGAGCCCGACTGCATCACGAGGGTGTACCAGAGGGCGCTCGTGATGTCGAAGCCGCGGTCGGTGAGGATGAGCGGGATGAGTGTGAGCATCGAGATCTGGGCCGCGTACGACATGCAGACCGCGACGCCGAGCGAGATCGTCGTGCGGCGATAGCGCGCGGAGAAGAGCTCCGTCCACCGTGCCGGCCGGGCGGCGGGCGCATCGCCCGAGGCCGTCGCGTCGAGGTACGCGACCTCGGCGTCGAGGCTGCCGCGCAGGCGGCGCTGCGCGAGGCGGTTGATGACGATGTTCGCCTCGGCCACGCGGCCGCGGGCCGCGAGGTAGCGCGGCGTCTCGGGCAGCGTGCGTCGGTATACCACCACCGCCAGCGCGGGCAGCACGAGCAGGCCGAACAGCCAGCGCCACGCGTCGTCGCCCGAGAACGCCGCGAACACGATGACGCCGAAGAGCGGCGCGAGCATGTTGCCGAGGCCCGCGGCGGCGACGTTGATGAGGCCGACGGCCGTGCCGCGGTGCTTCGCAGAGAAGAACTCCGAGAGCATGATGACGGCGGTCGCGATCTCACCGCCGAGGCCGAGCCCGACGAGGAATCGCGCGGCGACGAGCACCTCGTAGGTCGGCGCGAGCGCGCAGAGCAGCGATCCGATCGCGAAGACGAGGAGGTTGGCGCCCAGGAGGGTGCGGCGGCCGATGCGGTCCATGACGACGCCGGCGAGCACACGGCCGAGGGCGACGGCCGTGAAGGTGGCGGTGTTGAGCAGGCCGAGCTGCGCTCCCCCGATGCCCCAGTCCGCGGAGAGGAGAGGGCCGGCGATGCCGACTGTGTTCTGCTCGATGGCGTCGAAGAAGACGCCGAACAGGATCATCGCGACGATGCCGATGTGCGCGCTCGTGACGCCGATGCGCGCGTATGCGCTCTCGATCTGCTCGCTGAGCACGGACTTCGATGCCGTGTCGGAGGAGGTGGACATGGGAAGCCTTTCGTCTGCGGGAGGAGCCTCGGTATACCGAAGGACGAGGTCCACGGTAGGCCGGTGACACGTAGACGGGGTTTCTCCCGCGTAAATTCCGTGTTTCGCGACACCCGGTCGCGCAGCCGCCGCGCTCGATAGGATCGTGCTGGCGTGGTCGGTAGACCGAAGGGACGGGGATGGCGGAGAAGACACGGGCGCAGGCCGTGTACGAGGAACTGCGTGCGCGCATCCTCGACGGGCGCCTGCCGGCGGGCGAGGCCATCCGCGAACGCGACCTGGCCGCCGAGCTGGGCGTGTCGCGCGTGCCGATCCGCGAGGCGATGAGCCCGCTCGAGCTGGCTGGCCTGGTATCGGTCACGCCTCGCAAGACGGCGGTCGTGACGACGATCACGCGACGCGACGTCGATGAGCTGTACGACATCCGCGCGGCGCTCGAGCCGCTCGTCGCGCGCACCGCCGCGACGGCGGTGGCGGCGGGCGCCGACCCGACGGCGCTCCTCGCCGTCGTCGGCGCCGCTTCTGACGCCCTCGACGCGCGCGACCTGCGGACATTCCACGTCGAGAGCG
Organism: Microbacterium sp. NPDC055683; assembly: GCF_053617895.1. NCBI lineage: Bacteria > Bacillati > Actinomycetota > Actinomycetes > Micrococcales > Microbacteriaceae > Microbacterium > Microbacterium sp. NPDC055683. The sequence goes on from NZ_JBSHGQ010000065.1 coordinate 8,691, forward strand.
GGCGGGTGCACGGCGCGATCGAGGCGATCGCGGGCAACCGGCTGTTCATCTCGACCATGGGCCCGCTCAATGAACGCAGCAACCGCCTGAACATCGCGAACATGTCGACGGACCCCTCGGTGCGCCACGACGAGCATGTGCGGCTCGCGAGGGCGATCGGAGAGGGCGACGCGCAGCTCGCCGGCTCGCTCGCGCACGCGCACGTCGAGTGGGGGCGCCGACGCACGATCGCGACCCTGTCCGATGTGCCGGGGTTCATCGCGGAGGGGTGACTCGTCGGGCAGGATGGCGGCATGAGCATCCCGACGGCGCGCGTACCCTCGCCCGACGGCGTCGTCGTGCCGCAGCGGGTGCGCGAGCTCGCGGCGGGGGCTGCGCTCGAGCCGGTGTGGGTCAACGCGCTCGGCGGCCTGACGTTCCGCACCGACGACGGGCGCTACATCAAGTGGGGCCCCGTCGACCCGGAGGCGTCGATGGCGGCGGAGGCGGAGCGGCTCGCGTGGGCGGCGGGCCGGCTGCGGGTCCCGTCGGTCATCGATCAGGGTTCGGACGGCGTGCACGAGTGGATGACGACCCGTGCCATCCCGGGTCTGAGCGCCGTCGCGCCGCGGTGGATCGACGACCCCGCGACGGCGGTGCGGGCGGTGGGCGAGGGACTGCGTGCGCTGCACGACGCGCTACCCGCCGCCGAGTGCCCATGGTCGTGGGATGTCGCCTCGCGCGTCGCGAACGCGGCGTCGCGCGGCGTCGTGGTGCCGGAGTCACTGCGCACACCTCCACCTGTCGACCGTCTCGTCGTCTGCCACGGCGACGCGTGCTGCCCGAACACGCTCATCGGCGACGACGGGCGCTGGTCGGGGCACGTCGACCTCGGCGCACTGGGCGTCGGCGACCGCTGGGCCGACATCGCCGTCGCGGCGATGAGCACGGGGTGGAATTACGGCCCGGGCTGGGAGGACGCCCTCGTCGAGGCGTACGGCGTGGAGCCGGATCGCGACCGGATGGCCTACTACCGGGAGCTGTGGAACGCGACGTGAGGGTCAGAGGAAGACGTCGGGGATGAGGTCGGCTTCGGGCGTGCCCGGCACCGCCGCGTAGCGGGCGAGGTCGTCGACCCCGATCTCGGCCAGCACGTCCTCGACGAGCAGGGTCTGGCCCGTGAGCGATCGGGACGGCTGCGTGAGGACGGCGTGGGCGGCGTCGGCGTAGATCTCGGGGGTGCGGCTGCGGGCCATCATGGCGTCTCCGCCGATGACGTTCTGCACGGCGGCGGTGGCGATGAGGGTCTTCGGCCAGAGGGCGTTGGCGGCGATGCCCGCGTCGGCGAGCTCTGCGGCGAGACCGAGCGTCGCCATGGTCATCCCGAACTTGGCGAGGCTGTAGCCGGGATGGGCGCCCAGCCATCGCGGGGTGGTGTGGAGGGGCGGCGACAGGGAGAGGATGTGCGGGTTCGCGCTCTCGCGGAGGGACGGGATGGCGGCGCGGCTGAGCATGAAGGTGCCGCGCACGTTGACGTCCTGCATGAGGTCGTACTTCTTCGCTGGGAGCGCCTCGGAGCCAGACAGGTCGATGACGCTTGCGTTGTTGACGACGGCGTCGATTCCACCGAAGGCGCCCACCGTCTCGAGCACGGCTCGGGTGATCGCATCGTCGTCGCGGACGTCGCCGACGATGGCGAGCGCCTCACCTCCCGCCTCCCGGATGGCCTCGGCCGCCGTGTGGATGGTCCCCTCGAGCCGGGGATGCGGGGTGTCGGTCTTCGCGAGGAGGGCGATGTTCGCGCCGTCTCGGGCGGCGCGCAGCGCGATCGCGAGGCCGATCCCACGGCTGCCGCCGGACATGAGGATCGTGCGTCCGGCGAGGGAACCGTCGGGGATCATCGTTCTCCTTCGAACATGCGGCATCGGGTGCATCGCCCGGCCCCGGGCGTCGCCGCGGTCGGGTGCCTCGCCCATCCTGCCGTGTCCGGGCATCGCGCCGCGCCATCCTTGGCGGATGGCCACAACGGGTCGGATCGCCGTCCGCCCGCCGGTGCTGTCGGTTCTCAGATCGTGGCGGGTCAGTACGGCGGCGGGTCGCCGTCGGGGGTGAAGCGGATGGTGGGGGCGGGGGTGTCGGTGTAGGTGCGTCCTGTGGGGGAGGTCCAGTGGAGGATGCCGCCGGGTTTCTGGTGCACGGTCCAGGCGGAGTGGTGTTTGAGGGTGTGGTGGCTTTCGCAGAGGTAGGCGAGGTTGCAGATGCAGGTGGGGCCGCCGTGGTGGTGGTCGTGGGTGTGGTCGGTGTCGGTGGTGCGGGTGCGGATGGGGGTGCGGCAGCCGGGGAAGCGGCAGTGCTCGTCGCGGGCTTTGAGGTAGCGGCGTTGCGCGGTGGTGGGGAGCCGGTGGTCGACGGTGAGGAGGGCGCCGGTGTCGGCGTCGTGGAAGAGGCGTTCCCATCCGGGTGCGTTCGCGGCGAGGTCGAGGGCGTGCACGATCGGGATCGTGCCGTGTCCGCAGAGCCAGGCGCCGTCGGGTGAGGAGGGCGCGGGAGGAGCGCCGCGCGGCGGGGAGGCCGGCGGGACTGCGAGGCCGGGGAGGGTGTCGGTTCCGGCGTCGGCGTTGTGGCGGGTGGTGACGGTGTCGAGGAGAGGTCGGGCGGGGATGGTGATCTGCACGTGCGCGCGGATGCTGGACAGTCCTGTGGGGATGCCGTCGGGGCCGGCGGTGGGGGCTCCCGCGAGGAGCAGATCGGCGAGCACGTCGGCCTGCCGTTGCGCGGCGGTGCGCGCGTCCCGCACCGGCGGGGTATCGGGGGCGTCGGTCGTGTCAGGGGTGATCCCGAACGCCGCTCCGGATGCGGACGCGGGTGCCGCCGTCGCGTCCCCGGGTGCTGTGGTGGTGTGGTCGGTGTCGGGGGTCTTCAGTTCGGACGCGAGGGCGCGGAGGCGTTCCAGGGCCGCGTGCCCGACGAGGGCGGGGAGGTAGGCGTGCAGCCATCCCATCCCGTCGCG
>NZ_JBSHGQ010000066.1:0-11096 GCF_053617895.1 Microbacterium sp. NPDC055683
CTCGGAGGACGTGCGGTGACCGCCGGAATCGCCAGGATCTATCCACAGGCAATCGGGTCCAGAGTGATCGCCAGTGGCGACCACCACCCCCGGCGACGGGGTGACCGGCGGGTGCCCGTACGACGCCGGTGAGAGGATGCTCTTCCGGGCGCGCGGCGGTCAGTCGCGCGGGGGCGTTCCGGCACGCAGGACGGCCGGCGTCTCGCGCCACGCCGGCACACGCTCCTCGAACGCCGCCGCGATGCGCAGGAGCCGCGCCTCCGAGCGCGGGGGGCCGACGAGCTGCAGGCCCACGGGGAGCCCCTCGGGCGTGAACCCGCAGGGCACGCTGAGCGATGCGCCGCCGAGCGGCGTGAACCGCCACGCGGCGCGCATCCAGTCGAGGTAGTCGCCCTGGCGGCTCCCCTCGATCTCGTCGACCCAGCGCCGCTCGGCGGGGAAGGGCGCTGCCGCCGCGGCCGGGGCGGCGATGACGTCGCAGCGGTCGAACAGATCGGCGAATCGGGCGAAGAGGGCGCCCCGCAGCTCCTGCGCGCCCCACAGGTCCGCAGGGGTGATCGTCAGGCCCCAGCGGGCGTTCGCCACGAGCTCGGGCGACATCGCGTCGGAGTGCTCGTCGAGGAGGGCGCCGAACTGCATCGCGTAGGCGAAGGCCCGCGGGATGCGGAAGGCGTCGTCCGCGCCCGCGAGCTCGGCGACGAGCTCGTCTTCGACGACGACGGCCCCCGCCGCCTCGAGGGTGCGGCGGCCGTGCTCGTCGAGCACGCCGCGCACGCGCTGCTCGACGTCGAGGCCGCCGACCGTGGGGCACCAGAGCACGCGCAGCCCGTCGAGGGCGTCGGCTCGCGGGGTCTCGTACGCGATGCGCGCGAACTCGGAGACGTCGCCCGGCTGAGAGAGGGGGCTGCGCCCGGATGCGCCGGCCAGCACGGACAGCAGCAGGGCCGCGTCGCCCGTCGTGCGCGCCATCGGGCCCTTCACGGGCAGCGTGGCCCACGGATCGGCCGCGGGCGCCATCGACACGAGCCCCGGGGTGGGCCGCACGCCGACGACGTTGCAGAACGAGGCCGGGTTGCGCAGGGACCCGCCCATGTCGGAGCCGTCGGCGACCGAGACCAGCCCCGCCGCGAGGGCCGCTGCGGCCCCGCCCGATGAACCGCCGGCCGACCGGTCGGGAGCGTACGGGTTGCGGGTCGTCCCGAACACGGCGTTGAGGGTGTGCGATCCGGTCCCGAACTCCGGGGTGTTCGTCTTGCCGTACGGCACCGCGCCCGCGGCCCTGATGCGCCCGACGACCTCGCTGTCCCGGTGCGAGACGTGGCCGCGGAAGCGCGTCGACCCCCACGTCGTGCGGAAGCCCGCCGCCTCCTCGAGGTCCTTGAACGCCGTCGGGAGACCGTCGAGCGCACCCAGGGGAGCGCCGCTCGCGCGGCGCGCATCGGACGCGGCCGCAGCCGCCTCGGCGATGCCGACGTCGACCGAGACGACGGCGTTCACCTCCCGGCCGACCGATGCCTGGCGCTCCAGTGCGGCGGCGAGCAGATCGCGGGCGGAGACCTCGCCGCGCGCGAGCAGCGCGAGCTGGGCGCGGGCGGTGCTCCGGAGGATGTCGTCCATACGGGTTCCGATCCAGTGAAAGAGACGAACGAGTGATGCTGATCGCAAGAAACAGACATCGAGCTGTTCTGAGTGAACATCATCGTCAGATGCCGCGACGAGAATGTCATCTGCCCGTAACGCGGCGGTGCCGCGTGAGACGATGGCCGGATGCAGCCGCTCGGTGACCTGGACCGCCGTATCGCCGCCGCGCTCCTCCGCGACGGGCGCGCCCCCTGGCGACGGGTCGCCGAGGCGATCGGCGAGCAGGAGCGCACCGTCTCGCGTCGCGGCAGCCGCCTGCTGGCGGACGGCGTCGTCCGCATCCACGCCCTGCCCGGGCCGTGGCGCCTCGCAGGACGGGCTGCGACGCTCGTGCGCGTCCGCGGGGGACTGCGCGTCGTTGAGGCGGTCGCGGAGCATCTCGCCGACCATCCCCTCTCGACGTGGGTAAGCGTGCTCGCGAACCCCGTCGAGTGCGTCGCCGAGCTCTTCCACGGTCCGCAGGATCTGCGCGAGACGCTCAGCGGGATCGAGCGCTCGGCGGGCGATGCCCGCGCCGAGGTGCGCGCGACCCTCCTCCCCGCCTACCACCGCACGGTGAGCGGGTGGAGCCCCGAGATCCTGGCGGCGGGCGAGTACGACGCCGTCGGGACTCGCGAGGATGCCGCTCTCGCGACGACGAACGGGGCGCGCGCTGCCGTCGACGAGCTGACGGCCCGGCTCGTCGACCTGCTGCAGGAGGAGGGGCGGGCGACCGTCGACGAGCTGGCGTCATCGCTCGGGGTGTCGGCGTCGACCGTGAGCAGGCGCATCGACTCCGCGGTCCGCGACGGCCTCGTCTTCATCCGCGCCGTCGTGGACCCCGCGCTGCTCGGCTACCCGTGCGAGGCGGTCATCGAGGTCCGCGCGCGCCCCGGAGCGCTGCCGCGCATCGCCGGCGCCGTCGCCGACGCACCGGAGGTGCGCTGGGCGGCCGACGACGGCTCATCCGTGCTCGCCCAGGCGGCGTGCGCCGATGCGGGGCACCTGGGGGACCTGCTGCACCGCCTGGGTGCGCTCGATGACGTGGTGGACATCTCGGCGTCGCCCGTCGTCGCGGTGGCGAAGCGCAGCACGGTGCGATACCGCGACGGGGTCCCCTCGCCTCGTTGAGGGCGATCGCGTGCCGGCATCCGCCGCCGCCCCGCGGCCTACACGCGGGGCGGCGCGGCTCAGACGAGCGCGTCGCGCTCGAGGTCGATGAGGTGGCGCTTGAGCTCCTCGTCGCCCCCGTAGCCGCCGATCGTCCCATCCGAGCGGATGACGCGGTGCACCGGGACGACGAGCGAGAACGGCGTCGTGCGGCACGCCGTGCCGACGGCGCGCGCGGCGCGCGGCCGACCCGCCATCGCCGCCACCTCGCCGTAGCTCGCCGTCGTCCCGTAGGGGATCTCGCGCACGGCTTCGAGCGCGTCGCGCGCGAACCCCGTCGCCAGACGCCAGTCGAGGCGCGTCTCGAAGGCGCGCAGCTCCCCCTCGAAGTACGCCTCGAGCTCGCCCGCGAGCGCGTCGGCGGCCGCGGAGCCGCGGTCGGGGACGAGCGCTCCCCTCAGCTCGCGCGACACCGCCTCGATCGCCCACTCCGGGTCGGAGCCGACCCGGAGGGCGACGAGCCCGTCGTCCGAGAAGGCGCAGACGGCGTCGCCGATCGGCGTGGGAAGGAGAGCGAACCGGAAGGTCATGCCCTCATCCTTCCGGGACGCCGGCCGCGGCGTGGGCGCCCGCGCGGATCCGGGGACCGACACGCGGGTCTCCGAGGGCTGTGCACGGCGCGTCGCCGAGCCCGGGATTCCGCGAAACTCCGCGGCGCGCGGGCGAGTTCGCATCCTCCGCGCCTACCCTGGCACGTGTGCTGCCCGCTGAAGACGACGCCGTGGAGACCACGGGGCTCCCGCCCGTGACGCCCGCCGACCTGCGCGTCGCCGACCCCGACGCGGCCGTCGCCCACATCGCCTCGTCGGATCGCGACCGGCTGCGCGCCTCGGCGTCGGCGCTCGGCGGTCGATCGCCGCTGCTGCGGTACCGTGCGTCGTCCGACACGGGCATCGAGATCACCAAGGCGCATCCGGGCAGCCTGCCGCAGTTCATCACGGGGCGCTCGACGCTCCTGTCGAACCTCTTCCGCGACGAGGTGGCGCTGCGCACCGCCCGCATCGCCGCCGAGCGCATCACGGCCAAGAACCTCGAGCTGCGCACGGTGCGGGGCATCGACGCCGTCCGACTCGCCGTCGGTCTCGCCGCCTGGCGCGTGGGGGACGAGGACTTCGTCGCGCCCGTGCTGCTGCGGCCCCTGGCCATCCGACGCCACCACTCCGACTTCGAGCTCAAGCTCCACGGGGCGTTCCGCGTCAACCCGGAGCTCGTCCGCATCGCGCAGGACCACTTCGGCGTCGACGTCGACGGAGAGGCGCTCGCGGCGCTCGCCTACGAGGACGGCGTCTTCAAGCCGCAGCCCGTGATCGACCGGCTGCGCGCCATGCTCGCGCACGTCGAGACGTTCAGCGTCAAACCTCGGCTCGTCGTGTCGACCTTCGCCGAGGTCGGCGAGCGGATGGCGCGCGACCTGCGCACGCTCGACCATCCCGTGCTGAACGCCCTCGCGGGCCATGACGACGACCTCTCGCGCCTCGGCGGCGCGTCGGCGCCCGTCGTCGCGCACCCCGACGAGCGGGCTCCCGCATCGGACACGCTCCTCCTCGACGCCGACGCCGAGCAGGAGCGGGTGCTCGCCCGCATCGCGGCCGGCCAGTCGATCACGGTGCACACCCTGCCGGGAACGGGCGGCACGCAGACGATCATCAACGCCGTGGGCGCCCTCGTGCGCGACGGCAAGCGGGTGCTCGTCGTGAGCGCGCGCCGCTCCACGGTCGACGGCATCCGGCACCGGCTCGCGGGGATCGGGCTCGACGGGCTCGCCGTGTCGCCGTCCGACCTGCGCCGCGACCTCATCCGCGCCATCGGGCGCAACGAGAAGGCGACGCAGCCCAAGGTCTCCGACATCGACGACGCCCTCGTCCGGCTGCGCTCGGTGCTGCGCGACTACCGTCGCGCGCTCACGCGCCGCCACGACGACCTCGGCATCTCGGTGCTCGACGCGACCCGCACCCTCACGCGGCTCGCCGCGCTCCCCGTGCCGCCCTCCACGAGCGCCCGGCTGGGCTACCGCGCGCTCACGCAGCTCGCGGGCGACCGCACGAGCGCGGCCGAGACGCTCGCGCTCGCCGCCCGCCTCGGCGAGTTCCGCATCGGACCGGACGAGTCGCCGTGGTACGGGGTCTCGTTCTCGACGACCGACGCCGCCCGCGGTGCGCACCGGATGGCCGGGCGGCTGCACCGTACCACCGTGCCCGAGCTGCTCGAGCGCGGCTACGAGCTCATCTCGCAGACGCGGATGCGGCCGTTCACGACGATCGACGAGCTGGGGGAGTACCTCCGGCTGCTGCACGGCATCCGCGACTCGCTCGACCGCTTCACGCCCGCCGTGTTCGACCGCCCCCTCGGCGAGATCATCACGGCGTTCGCGTCACGTCGCGAGTCGGCGATGCCGGGGGCGCAGCGCCGCCGGCTGAAGCGGCTCGCGAAGGAGTACGTGCGCCCCGGCGTGCACGTGGCCGACATGCACGAGGCGCTCACGCGCATCCAGAACCAGCGCACGCAGTGGCAGGAGCTCGTCGGCCAGGGCGCGATGCCGGAGCTGCCGCTCGGCCTCGCCGACGTGCAGGTCGAGTGGCAGCGGGTCGAGGCCGAGCTGACCGACCTCGACACCGCCCTCGGACGCGGCACGCGTCTCGCCTCGATGCCCGTCGAGCGGCTCGTGCGCACCCTCGCGGGGCTCGCGGCCGACTCCGACGTGTTCGAGAACATCGTCGAGCGCGCCGAGCTGCGCGCCGAGCTCTCGCGCCTCGGCCTCGAGCCGCTGCTGACGGAGCTGTCGGTGCGCCACGTCGACGAGGCGCGCGTGGGGGAGGAGCTCGAGTTCGCCTGGTGGCAGTCCGCTCTCGAGCACCTGCTGCAGACCGATCGCGCCCTGCTCGGCGCCAACACGTCGGTCGTCGACCGCCTCGAGCGCGACTTCCGCCTCGTCGACGAGGCGCACGCCGCGGCATCCGGTCCGCTCCTCGGATGGCAGCTGGCGACGCAGTGGCGCATCGGGATCGTCGACGAGCCGGAGGAGGCCGCGTCGCTCAAGCGCGCCCTCACGCGCGGCGAGGTCACGGCGCATGCCCTGGGGCAGCTCGCTCCGACGCTCTCGCGCACCCTCGCGCCGGTGTGGATCGCGTCGCCGTACGACGTCCCGCTCCTCCCCGAGCACCCCGGCTTCGACGTCGTCCTCCTCGCGGACGCCGGCGCGATCGGCATCGCCGAGGCGGCCCCCGCCATCCGGCGTGCGAACCAGATCGTCGCGTTCGGCGACCCCGTGACGCAGCGGCCGATGCCGTTCGCGGTCGGCGTGCTCGAGACGCCGGACGGACCCGTCGAACCGGCGAGCGCCTTCGAGCGCCTCGCCGATGTGCTGCCGGTCGAGACGCTGACCCGCAGCTACCGCGCAGGCGGCGAGGACCTCGCCGAGCTCGTCAACGACGCGTTCTACGGGGGCGAGATCGTGTCGCTGCCGTGGGCGGGGTCGTACCTCGGGCGCGGCAGCCTGTCGGTCGACTACGTCGAGGGCGGATACGGCGCCCCGGATCCGGAGTCGGGCGCCGTCGAGAGCCCCGACGCCGAGGTCCAGCGTGTCGTCACGCTCGTCGTCGAGCACGCCGTGAACCGCCCCAACGAGTCGCTCATGGTCGTGACCGCCAGCCGCCGTCACGCCGAGCGCATCCGCGCCGCCGTCACGGGGGCGTTCGCCGGCCGCAGCGATGTCGCCGACTTCGTCTCGCGCGAGACGGCAGAGCCGCTCGCCGTCCTCACGCTCGAGGAGTCGGTCGCGGAGAGCCGCGACCGGGTCATCTTCTCGCTCGGGTTCGGCGTGACGAGGCACGGCCGCGTGCTGAGCGACTTCGGCGACCTCTCCACGCCCGACGGCGAGCGGCTGCTGACGGTCGGCATGACGCGTGCGCGGCGGTCCATGGTGATCGTCTCGTCCATCCGGCCCGAGGCCGACGACGGACGCCTGCAGCATGGCGCGGCCATCCTGATGGGGATCCTCGCCGGCATCGACGGCAAGGGGCGCGAGGCGCGGCGTGAGGACGACGCCGATCCGCTCACGCGCGTGCTCGCGCGCGAGCTGCGCAAGCTCGGCGTCGCGGTGGACGTCGACTACCACGGCGTGCTGCCGCTCGTCGCGCAGCGGGCGGGCAAGGCGGTCGTCGTCGAGAGCGATCCCGAGACGCAGGAGGGCTCGCTTCGGGAGGCGCTGCGCCTGCGCCCGCACGCGCTGCGACGGCTCGGATGGCACTACGTGCGCGTGCACGCGTTCGACCTCTACAGCGATCCCGCCGCCGTGGCCGGGCGCATCGCCGCGGTGCTCGGCGTCACGGCCGACACGCCGCGCATCGACCCCGACACCGAGCCGCTCGCGTTCTGATGCCGGACGACGAGCCGCGCCAGCGCGTCGAGCGGGTCGCCGGGGCGCGGCGCGCTCGGCTGACCCGCGTGGCGGGGACGCTCGGCGACGCGGACGCCGAGTCGACCCTGCGAGACGACGACGTCTCGGGAGGCGCGGCGCCCGCGGGCGAGCGCGGCGCGAACGACGACCGGCTGAAGAGGGACCGCCCGCCGCACTGGTGACGCGGCGCCGGCCGGACACGGCCCTGCCGAACACGGCCCTGCCGAACACAATGCAGGAGATCCGGACCCCGCCGCGCGCCGCGACCGCGGAATGCCGCGTGCCGAGGGCGCAGCGGCCGGCGGATGTCCTGCAGCGTGTACGCCGAAGGGCGCCGCCCGAGACGGGACGGCGCCCTTCGGCTGCGGCGACTACTTCGCGGACTGCGCGGCGAGCAGGTCGCGGATCTCGGCGAGCAGCTCCTCCTGCGTGGGAGCGGCGGGGGCCTCCTCCGCGACGCCGAGCTTCGCCTGACGGCGCTCGTTGAGCTTGTTCATCGGGAGCACGAGAGCGAAGTACACGACGGCTGCGACGGCGAGGAAGTTGATGATGGCGGAGATGATCGCGCCGATGCCGAGCTGGGCGGTCGCGAACAGACCCGGGATCTCGATGGTCCAGGTCGCGAGGTCGCCCGACGGCACGAACGCGCCGATGAGCGGATTGACGAGGTTGTCGACCGCCGCGGTGACGATCGCTCCGAACGCGGCGCCGATGACGACGGCGACCGCGAGGTCGATCACGTTGCCGCGAGAGATGAAGTCCTTGAATCCCTGGATCACGGTGGTTGTTCCCCCAACTGCCGACAACGCCGGCGAGATGATGTGCCGCGGCGCGTCAGGATCCGGCCGCGGCGGGAGCGGCGGGCGCTCCCGAACCCGATGATGGCGCAGGACTCGGCGCTGCGCCAGCGCCCGCGCCGGAGGACGACGCGGTATTCCGCGAGTCGGTGCGGTAGAAGCCGGAGCCGTTGAACGTGACCCCGATCGAGCCGTACTGCTTGCGCACGGTGCCGCCGCACTCGGGGCACTCGGTGAGCGACGGCTCGCTGAAGGACTGCACGGCATCGAATCGGTGGCCGCAGGAGGTGCAGGCGTAGGCGTAGGTGGGCATGGGACCTCGTTCGGGCGTGGGTGGCGGGGCGGTCAGTCGCGACGGCCCGCGAAGTGGACGGTGCGCGTCGGCGTGACGACCCCGTCGACGGGCTGGTCGTGCAGATCGCGCGGGACGCGATCGACCAACTCGGAATCATAGATCACCGCGAACACGGGCGGCCTGTGCGCCATCGAGCCGAGGGTCTTGTCGTAGAAGCCGCGGCCCCACCCCATCCGCATGCCGTCGCGGTCGACGGCGGACGCGGGCACGACCATGAGGTCGACGTCGTTCACGGCGATGGGGCCCAGCACCTCGCCGACGGCCTCGGGGATGCCGTACGCGCTGTCGATCTCGGCGCCGCCGGGCTCCGCGACCGTCCAATCGAGCAGTCCGTCGGCGCGTGTGATGGGGAGGAGTACCCGGATGCCCCGGGCGAGCGCCGCGTCGAGGAACGGTCGCGTGCCGGGCTCGGCCGGAGCGGAGAGATAGCACGAGAGCGACCCCGCGCCGAGCTCGGAGACGAGGGCGTCGAGCTGGACGCGGATGCCCTCGGCGGCGTTCTCTCGCCAGGGATCGGTGGTGCGCTGCCGCTGCTCGCGGATCTCCGCACGCAGCGCCTTCTTGGCGTGGTCGAGGTCGTCCGGCATACCCCGATCCTAGGGAGCGACGTAAGGACGGGGAGTGCGATCGGGCTCGGCGCGCCCCATCGCCTAGGCTGATCGCATGGACTCCCCGAAGATCAAGGCGGTCATCCCCGCCGCCGGCCTCGGCACCCGCTTCCTCCCCGCCACCAAGGCGACGCCCAAGGAGATGCTCCCGGTCGTCGACAAGCCCGCGATCCAGTACGTCGTGGAGGAGGCCGTCGCCGCCGGCATCCGCGACGTCCTCATGATCATCGGGCGCAACAAGAACGCGCTCGCCAACCACTTCGACTCCGTCCCGGAGCTCGAGCGCAACCTCGAGAAGAAGGGCGACACCGGGCGCCTCGAGCGCGTGCAGGCCTCGAGCGACCTCGCCGACATCCACTTCGTCCGCCAGGGAGACCCCAAGGGCCTCGGCCACGCCGTGCTGCGCGCCCAGGCGCACGTCGGAGACACGCCGTTCGCCGTCATGCTCGGAGACGACCTCATCGATGAGCGCGACGAGCTGCTCACGACGATGATCGACGAGCAGGCCAAGCGCGGCGCGCAGGTGATCGCCCTCATGGAGGTCGACCCCGACCACATCCACATGTACGGCTGCGCCGACGTCGAGCCCACCGACACCGAGGGGGTGGTCAGGGTGAAGGGCCTCGTCGAGAAGCCCGCCAAGGAGGACGCGCCCTCCAACCTCGCGATCATCGGGCGCTACGTCCTCACGCCCGCGATCTTCGACGTGCTCGAGCGCACCCAGCCCGGCAAGGGGGGCGAGATCCAGCTGACCGATGCGCTGCAGGAGGTCGCCGCCGACGCGTCCGGCCCCGGCGTCTACGGCGTCGTGTTCCGCGGCCGCCGCTACGACACGGGCGACCGCGTCGACTACATCAAGGCGATCATGCAGCTCGCGGCCGACCGCCCCGACCTGGGTCCGGATCTGCGACCCTGGTTCAAGGAGTTCGCGGCCTCCCTCTGAGCCGCCGTCCACGGAGGTCGATGAGCCGGATGGATACCCAGCCCTGGCGTGAGCACGGCGCGGTGTCCATCCGGCTCGTCCGTTCCCGGGATGCGCGCCCCCTGCAGCAGGAGCTGCTCGGCAACCGCTCCTGGCTGCGGCCGTGGGAGGCCACCAATCCCGACGGCCCCGTGTCCTTCGACATGCGCACGGGGATCCGCCGCCTGCTGCAGCAGTACCGCGACGGCGCCGGCGTCCCCATGGTGATGGAGTACGAGGGCGTCGTGTGCGGTCAGCTCAACGTCTGGGGCATCGCGCGCGGATCGCTGTCGTCGGCGACGATCGGCTACTGGGTGAGCGAGCGGTTCGCGGGCCGCGGGATCACGCCGACCGCCGTCGCGCTGGCGACCGACCTCTGCTTCACCGATCTGCGTCTGCACCGCATGGAGATCTGCATCCGGCCGGAGAACGGCCCGAGCCTCCGCGTCGTGCAGAAGCTCGGGTTCCGCTACGAGGGGCTGCGCCGCAAGTACATCCACATCGACGGCGACTGGCGCGACCACTACGTCTTCGCCCTCGTGCGCGAGGAGGTGCCGGAGGGCGTCCTCGCCCGCTGGATCAGCGGACGCGCGCCGTCGGATGCGGCCGCCGTGCCCCCGACCGACACGCTCACGACCTGAGGCGTCATCCGCCCGCAACACGCGCCTGGTAGCTGTGGGGTGTGAGCCTCACCCTGCGCAACGCCCTGTCGGTCTGGTCGGAGGACGAGGAGGGGCCCGGAGACGTGCACGTCGTCGGGGGCGCGATCGCCTCCGCCCCGGCCGACGGGGCCGAGGAGCTCGACGTCACCGGGTGCATCGTCACGCCTGGCCTCGTGAACGCCCACCACCACCTGCTGCAGACGGCGTTCCGCACCCTCCCCGGCACGCGCGGCGTCGCCATGCGCGACTGGCTCCCCACGATGGCGGCCGCGTATCGCGACGCAGGGGTCGACGGCGCGCTCGCGTACGCCGCCGCGCGCGCCGGGATGGCCGAAGCCCTGTTGAGCGGCGTGACGACGGTCGCCGACCACCACCTCACCTGGCCAGACGCCGACGACGGCGTCGCCATCGCGCAGGGCGCAGCGACGGCGGCACGCGAGCTGGGCGGGCGCATCGCGTTCGTACGGGGGACGGCGGGAGACCGTCCCGACGCCGCGGCGCGCAGCGCCTCCGCGATCGCGGAGGCG
>NZ_JBSHGQ010000067.1:0-10782 GCF_053617895.1 Microbacterium sp. NPDC055683
GCCCCGGCCGTCGGCCGGGGCTCTCTGCGTTCGCAGGGGTCAGCTGTGGGCGAGCACGTAGTCGACGGCGCGCGTGAGCTGGCGGACGTCGTCGGGATCGATGGAGACGAAGGTCGCGACGCGGAGCTGGTTGCGTCCGAGCTTGCGGTAGGGCTCCGTGTCGACGACGCCGTTGGCGCGAAGCGTCTTCGCCACCGCGGCGGCGTCGACGGATGCGTCGAAGTCGATCGTCACGACGACGGGCGAGCGGTGCGCGGGGTCCGCGACGAACGGCGTCGCGACATCCGAGGCCTCCGCCCACGTGTAGAGCACCTGCGACGATTCCGCGGTCCGCGCTCCCGCCCAGGCGAGGCCACCGTTGTCGAGGATCCAGCCGAGCTGGCTGTCGAGCAGGTGGAGCGTCGCGACGGCCGGGGTGTTGAGCGTCTGGTTCTTGCGCGAGTTGTCGACGGCGTTCCACAGGCTGAGGAACTCCGGGATGTAGCGGTCGGACGCGTGCAGGCGCTCGATGCGCTCGATCGCGGCCGGCGACATCGCCGCGAACCACAGGCCGCCGTCCGACCCGAGGTTCTTCTGCGGCGCGAAGTAGTAGACGTCGGTCTCCGCGACGTCGAAGTCGATGCCGCCAGCGGCGCTCGTCGCATCGATCACCGTGAGAGCGCCGTCGTCGCCCGTCACGCGGCGGACGGGGGCTGCGACACCCGTGGACGTCTCGTTGTGCGGCCATGCGTACACGTCGACCCCGTCGACGGGAGCGGCCTGCGCGAGCGATCCCGGGTCCGCGGAGCGGACGTCGGGGGCCTCGAGCCACGGTGCCGCCGCCGCCTTGGCGAACTTCCCGCCGAACTCGCCGAACGTGAGGTTCTGGCTGCGGCGTTCGATGAGCCCGAAGGCCGCGGCATCCCAGAAGGCGGTCGAACCGCCGTTTCCGGTGACGATCTCGTAGCCGTCGGGGAGCCGCAGCAGCTGTCCGAGGCGCTCCCGAACGCTGCCGACGAGGTTCTTCACGGGCGCCTGGCGATGCGACGTCCCGAGCAGCTCCGCACCCGCGCCGGCGAGGGCGGCGACCTGCTCCGGGCGCACCTTCGAGGGGCCGCAGCCGAACCGTCCGTCTGCGGGCAGGAGGTCGGCGGGGATCGTGAGGGTCATGAGGTCATCCTACGGCGAGCCGCCTGCGGGCCCCGCCCCGTTAGGATTGCCTCAGGCCGACCCGGAGGATCCGATGACCGACTTGATCGACACCACGGAGATGTACCTCCGCACCATCCTCGACCTCGAGGAAGAGGAGATCATCCCCCTGCGCGCGCGCATCTCGGAGCGCCTCGGCCATTCGGGGCCGACCGTCTCGCAGACCATCGCGCGCATGGAGCGCGACGGGCTCGTCGTCGTCGCCGAGGACCGCCGGCTGCAGCTGACCGAGGACGGGCGCGGCAAGGCCGTCGAGGTGATGCGCAAGCACAGGCTCGCCGAGCGCCTGCTGTCCGACGTCATCGGACTCGACTGGGCGTACGTGCACGACGAGGCCTGCCGGTGGGAGCATGTCATGAGCGAGCAGGTCGAGCGCCGTCTCGTCGAGCTGCTCGGCTATCCGACCGAGTCGCCGTACGGAAACCCCATCCCCGGGCTCGAGCAGCTCGGGGAGGTCCCGGTGGAACGCGTCGAGGAGGGGGTCGTGAGCCTCGTCCGCCGTCTCGACGAGCAGGGCGGTCCGATCTCGGGGACGGTGCGACGTCTCGCCGAGTCGGCGCAGGTCGACCCCGAGCTGCTGCAGCAGCTGCGCGACGCGGGCGTCGTCCCCGGGGCGCAGGGCGACTTCCGCTACAGCGAGGGGTACGTGCTCGTGCAGATCCACGGCGCCGCGGACGCTCTCGAGCTCCCGGTGGAGATCGCGTCGCACATCTTCCTCGTCGCCTGAGAACGTGAGAGCGCTCTCCCGCGGGAGCGTGACTTTTTCGTTATCTTCCGTTACCGTGGTGCGATACCCGCGGCGAAGCTCGCGGGCGCTCCATCGGGAATCGCCTCTCCGGCTCGTCGTCCCGACGGCGTGAGACTGTGCCCCGACCAGTTCTGACGAGCCGGCGCTCCCTGGCGCGAGGCGACGGAGGAGAACACTTGGCCGAGAACGCACCGTCCGCAGGCGCCCCCGACGCCGGCCAGACGTCCGCAGAGACCGCCGTCCACACCATCCGCCCCGCAGCCACGATGGCCCGCGCGGACGTCCGCCGCATGGAGCGCGCCGCCCGACGCGCGGGCCGGACGAAGATCAGGCCGCTCCGCACGGCCGGCACCCTCGCCGCCGTGCTCGCGCTGCTGGCGGGCGTCGCCATCCCCGCGTACGCGGCGACCCAGCCCGAAGCCGAGACGGTGTCGATGCAGGACGCCGCCGAGAGCGAGGCGCAGTCGATCGCGGCCGACGCGTCGATCGAGACCGCGCCGCTCGCCGGCTCGGCGTACTCGGCGACCACGCCGGAGGAGATCGCGACGGCGAAGGCGGAGGCCGCGGCGGCCGCCGCCGCAGCCGAGGCGGCGGAGCGCGCGCGCGAGCAGGCGGAGCAGATCGCCGCCCAGCAGTCGGAGGGCGGCGGCTCGACCCCCGCCGAGGCGCAGACCTACGATCCCCCGGTCGTGACCGACGGCGGGATCTGCCCGCTTCCGGCCGGCACCTACTACGTGAGCCGCTCGGTCGGCTCGGGCCACGAGGGCGCCGACATGGTCGCACCGGCCATGACGCCCATCTACGCCGTGAAGTCCGGCACCGTCATCACCTCCCAGGAGTCGCTCGGCGGCTGGGGCGTCACGGTCGCCATCGATCACGGCGACGGCACCACGACGCTCTACGGGCACATGACGTACGGCACCCGGCAGGTCGAGGTCGGGCAGACGGTGGAGGCCGGAACGATCATCGGGTACGTCGGCTCGACGGGCCGCTCGACGGCGAACCACCTGCACATCGAGTACCGCGTGAACGGGGCCATCGTCGATCCGCTGAGCTATCTGCCGATCTGAGCGGACCCGCTTCGACGAGGGGCCCGGCGCCGACGCGCCGGGCCCCTCGTCGTCGTCCGGTGCCGACGCTCGCCGTGCGTTCACCCCCGGTTCGCCCGCGACACGCCCGGCGTGCGCTAGCCTGACCGTGTCGCCGAGACCGGGCGGGAGGAAGCCGATGGACCGGATACCGCGCATCCGCACCATGGATGCCCTGGGTCGTCATGTCCTCCGGCATCGCGTGCACGGGGGCCGCGGCATCGCTGCGGCCGGAGAAGGGCGCCGTCCTGAAGGACGGTGCCCTTTCTCGTCCCCGGGTGCGTCTCCCGCCCCTCGACGCGGCGCCGGTTCGAATGCCCGGAAGCCGTCCGGGTCGTATCGAAGGGACTGCACATGCGAACTCTCGTGCTGAACGCGGGATACGAGCCTCTCGCCATCGTCTCGTTCAAACGGGCCCTCGTGCTCGTCATGAACGACAAGGCGACCGTCATCGAGCACGTGGAGGGAGAACCCGTGTGGGGGACGAGATCGTCCTACGACCGCCCGGCCGTCATCATCCTGACCCGGTACGTGCGGGTGCCGTCCACGCGCCGCACGCCGGTGACGCGGCGGGGCGTGCTGCGCAGGGACGGGTTCCGGTGCGGGTACTGCGGAGCATCCGCCACGACGATCGACCACGTGCTGCCACGTTCGCGCGGGGGAGCGGACAGCTGGGAGAACCTCGTCGCCTGCTGCCTGACGTGCAACAACGTCAAGAGCGACCGCACGCCGCAGGAGATGGGATGGTCGCTGCGGTTCGCCCTCGGCGCCCCGCGCGGCGGGTCCTGGGCGGTGCGCGGCTCCGAGCGGGGCGACCCGCGGTGGGAGCCCTACCTCGCGCTCGCAGCGTGATGGTGCGGTGCCCCCGACTGGACTCGAACCAGCGACGCACGGTTTAGGAAACCGACGCTCTATCCACTGAGCTACGGGGGCTCGACGACAAGCCTATCGGTCGTCGCGCACGGATCGGCCCCGCCCGGATCACCGGGCGGGGCCGATCCGCGAGGCGTCAGGCCTGGACCGCGAGGGCGAAGCGGACGCCGTCCGGCGTCACCTGCGCGTCTAGGATCTTGTCGTCGAGCTCGGCGGCCGCGTCCGCCGGCAGGAAGACGCGGGCCTCGCCGCTCTCCACGACCGCGTCGGCGGTCTGCGGCTCCGGCGCCAGCGTGAGGGTGTAGCCCTCGGACGATGCGCTCGTGCCGGCGATGCGCAGCCCCGCCGTGGCGGGGTCGGGCGTCTGATCGACGATCGAGCGGACGGCGGTCTGGGCGTTCTCGGTCAATGTGAGCACGGTGCTCTCCTTCCGTCGGGCCAGCCACGATTCCGAGATCCGGCTCCCGATGCAACCCCGGGAACGCGAAACGGCGCCCATTCACACGGGATGCACATGTGCTCCGTGGAACGGGCGCCGTCGTCGAGGCCCCTGGTCAGTGGGCCGCTTCGTACGCCTCGAGGATGGTCGCGGGGATGCGGCCGCGCTCGGAGACGGCGTAGCCGTTCTCCTTGGCCCATGCGCGGATCGGCCCGAAATCGGTGTGCCCCGAGCGGCGTCGCGGCGATCGCCCCGAATTCGACGCGGTCTGCGTCGATCCGACACGGCGCGCGGCCGAGATGTACGTCTCGAGCGCGGCACGCAATTCCGCCGCATTCTCGTTCTTCAGGTCGATCTCGTAGCTCTTGCCGTCGAGCGAGAAGAGAACCGTCTCGCCTTCGCCGGGCTCGAGGAGCGTGTCGTCGAGATCGTCGACGAGCTGGTGGATGATCTTTCGTGCCATGGCATGAATCTATCGCACCGTCGTCGTCATTCGGAAAGGGAATTGCGGTGTTTCACGGAAGAATTCCCCGGCGCCGTGCTTTCGCCACGGCCGCCCATCTCGTCGCGGCGTCGAGTTTCGACATCGCGCTGCCGAGATACGCCTTGACGGTCGCCTCCCGAAGCCCCAGCTGCGCGGCGATTCCGGCATTCGTGGCGCCGAGTCCCGCGCACGCGAGGACGTCGATCTCGCGCGGCGACAGGTGCACGGGGGCGCCGTCGTCCGTCGCGACGTGGGCGGACGCCTCGCCCGCAATGCTCGCCAGGCGCCGTTCGACCTCCTCCAGTCGCGCGCGCAGTGCAGCGTCGTCCACGTCCGCGGCGATGCGGCGGAGCTCGGCGTAGCTCTCCCTGAGCTGCTCCCGCTGGGCGGCGGGGATGGCAGCTGTCGGCGCGGGGGGATCGACCTCGGCGGGCGCCGACCGGAGGGCGCGCAGCTGCGCCGCGAGCGCGTCGGCGACCTGGACGGCCGGCGCCGCCGCGACCCCGCCTACGCTCCAGCGTCCCCACGCGCCCCCGTACAGCACGCCGCGTGCCGTGCCGTCGACGACGACGGGGACGGCGAGCAGGGTGCCGATGCCCTCGCCGAGGATGTACCGGTCGTAGTCGTGCGTGATCTGCTCGGCCGTGCGGTAGTCGCCGGCCATGCGGGGTCTGAGCTCGGCGATCGCCCGTCCGCCGAGACCGCGCTCGGGCTGCACCGCGAGGCCGTCCAGCGCGCGGGTGCGTGCGCCGTGGAACGCCGTCATCGCGACCCGGCCGTCTTCGAGCAGTCCTCCGAACGCGACGGGGAAGCGCGTCCGGCGGGCGAGTTCGGCGACCGCCCCCGCCACGAGGCGCTGCGGGTCGCGGACGGACTCGATCGTCGAGGTCACTCCGGATACCTACTTTCGGGGGTGACGACCGCTGCGTCGTCTTCCGTAGCGTCGAAGATATCACCCGGCCTCCGGCCGGATCCGGCGTCGCGACGATGCGCCGCCGACCTCATCTGCGGCAAGGAGGCCCTATGAGCGAACCATTCCGAGACGGCGCGCCCGCGACGTCGATCGACTACGTCGCGGTGGAGGAGTCCCCGCGATTCCAGACGCTCAAGCGCACGCAGCGGAGTTTCGTCTTCCCGCTCGCCGTGTTCTTCCTGCTCTGGTACTTCCTGTACGTCGTGCTGGCCGGATTCTTCCCGGATCTCATGGGTCAACGCGTCGGCGGGCACATCACGGTCGGCCTCCTTCTCGGGCTCGGCCAGTTCGTCACGACATTCGCGATCACGATGGGATATGTCGCCTTCGCGAACCGTCGTCTCGACCCCCTTTCGGCGGAGATCCGGGCTGATCTCGAGAAGCAGGAGCCGATCGCGTGAACGACAGCAACCCGATTCTCAACATCGGCGTCTTCGGCGCGTTCGTCGCCGTCACGCTGTTCATCGTCATCCGGGCGTCGCGCAACAACAGATCAGCGGCCGATTTCTATGCGGGCGGCCGGTCTTTCAGCGGGCCGCAGAACGGATTCGCGATCGCGGGCGACTACCTCTCCGCGGCATCCTTCCTCGGCATCGTCGGGGCGATCGCCCTCAACGGCTACGACGGCTTCCTCTATTCCATCGGCTTCCTCGTCGCCTGGCTCGTCGCCCTCCTGCTCGTCGCCGAGCTCATGCGCAACACGGGCAAGTTCACGATGGCCGACGTGCTCTCCTTCCGACTGCGCCAGCGCCCCGTCCGGATGGCCGCTGCGCTCACGACCCTCGCCGTGTGCTTCTTCTACCTGCTGGCGCAGATGGCGGGAGCCGGAGGGCTCGTGTCGCTCCTCTTGGGGGTCACGGACGAACTGGGGCAGTCGGTCGTCATCGCCGTCGTCGGCGTCCTCATGGTCGTCTACGTGCTCATCGGCGGGATGAAGGGGACGACGTGGGTGCAGATCGTCAAGGCTTTCCTCCTCATCGGCGGGGCCATCGCGATGGCGATCTGGGTGCTCGCGCAGCACGGGTTCGACTTCGACGGGCTGCTGGGCGCCGCCGTCGCGAACTCCGCGGCGGGGGAGGCCATCCTCGCGCCCGGGCTGCAGTACGGCGCCAAGCCGCTCGACTTCCTC
Organism: Microbacterium sp. NPDC055683; assembly: GCF_053617895.1. Taxonomy (NCBI): domain Bacteria; kingdom Bacillati; phylum Actinomycetota; class Actinomycetes; order Micrococcales; family Microbacteriaceae; genus Microbacterium; species Microbacterium sp. NPDC055683. Next base: position 6,923 of record NZ_JBSHGQ010000067.1, read on the forward strand.
TCGCTCGGCATGGCGCTCGTGCTCGGCACGGCGGGTCTCCCGCATGTGCTCATGCGCTTCTACACCGTGCCGACGGCGAAGGAGGCGCGACGGTCTGTCGTGTGGGCGATCTGGCTGATCGGGCTGTTCTATCTGCTCACCCTCGTGCTGGGGTACGGCGCGGGAGCGCTCGTCGGCGCCGAGACGATCGCGGCCGCGCCGGGTGGTGTGAACTCCGCCGCCCCGCTTCTCGCTCAGGCGCTCGGCGGCCCCGTGCTGATGGGCTTCATCTCGGCCGTCGCGTTCGCGACCATCCTCGCGGTCGTCGCGGGCCTCACCATCACGGCCGCGACGTCGTTCGCGCACGACATCTACGCGAACGTCATCAAGCGGGGCAAGGTCGAGGGCGACGGCGAGGTGCGGGTGGCGCGGATCACCGTGCTCGTGATCGGCGCGCTCGCCATCGTCGGAGGGATCGGCGTGCAGGGGCAGAACGTCGCCTTCCTCGTAGCGCTCGCCTTCGCGGTCGCCGCGTCGGCGAACCTGCCCACCATCCTGTACTCGCTGTTCTGGCGGGGGTTCACGACGCGGGGCGCCGTGTGGAGCATGTACGGCGGGCTCGCCACGGCGCTCGTGCTCATCGTGCTCTCGCCCGTCTTCTCGGGGACGGAGACGAGCGTCTTCCCCTCGGTCGACTTCGCCGTCTGGCCGCTGAGCAACCCGGGCATCGTCTCGATCCCGGTCGGCTTCCTGCTCGGATGGATCGGCTCGCTCACGAGCACACGGACCGAGGACAGGCGGCTCGCCGCCGAGATGGAGGTGCGCTCGCTCACGGGCTACGGAGCGGAGAAGGCCGTCGACCACTGACGGCGTCGCACGCGCCCCGCGGACCGGCTCCGCGGGGCGCGTGCGCGTGCGAGGGGCGCGCCCGGCGACAGAATCTTGACACGCCCGAAACATGCTGGGAATGAGGATTCTGGACCCTGGAAGGGCACAGGATGCAAACTACGGAACCATGAGCATCCGACTGCGTCACTTTGCGTCAATCGACCCGCAGGAGCCTGCCCATGAGAGTCATCGCCGTAGACCCGACTTCGACCGATATCGGCGCCATCGCGCTCGGCCCCGTGCTGTGGGCGTGCGCCGCCGGTGTCTTCCTCGTCATCATCGTGCAGTCGGCCGTGTACCTGCGGGCCATCCGCCGCGCCGCGCACTCGGCCGAGCTCACGCACGCGCAGGTGAGCTCGGCCGTGCGCACGGGCGCCGTCGCCGCGATCGGCCCGTCGCTCGCCGTCGCCCTCGTCGCGATCTCCCTGCTGCCGCTGTTCGGCACGCCTGCCGTGCTCACACGGATCGGGCTGGTCGGATCCGCCGCGTTCGACGTCGCCGCGGCCGGCATCGCAGCGGGCACGCAGGGCGCCGAGCTCGGCGGCGTCGGATACACCCAGAAGGTGTTCGCCATCGGCTTCGCCGCGATGACGATCGGCGGGCTCGTGTGGATGCTGACGACCCTCGTCCTCACGCCGATCCTCTCGCGCGGAGACGTCACGCTGCGCCGCGTCAACCCGGCGATCATGACCGTCGTCCCTGGCGCAGCGCTGCTCGGCGCGTTCGTGACCCTGACGCTGCAGGAGACGCTCAAGTCGCCCGTGCACGTCATCACCCTGCTGACATCGGCAGCCGTCATGGGCCTGTGCCTGCTCCTCGCGCACGTCCTGCGCCGGCCGTGGCTGCGCGAGTGGGGCCTGGGCATCTCGATCGCCGTCGCGCTCGCCGCCGCCTTCGCGGCGTCGGGACCCCTGGCCTGAACCGGACCGGAAGACAAGGAATCCTCATGACCTCGACGCACACCCGCGCGGACGGACTCCGCGCCTTCGACCGGACGACGGCGGTGTGGGGCCCCGTCACGATGGGCCTCGGCCTGCTGATCTCGCTCTTCGCCGCCCTCTACGTCGTCTTCTGGTCGGGCCTGGGGATCCAGGGCGCCGAGCTGTGGACGGCCGTCGGCGCCGTGCTCGCCACCTTCGCGATCGTCGCCGTGATCGAGCCGATCTCGTACTACCCGATCCTCGGGCGCTCGGCGATGTACCAGGCGTTCATGATCGGCAACATCAGCAACAAGCTGCTCCCCGCGGCGATCGTCGCGCAGGCCAACCTGGGCGAGAAGCCGGGCACCCGCCGAGCCGAGCTCATCGCGGGGTCCGCCATCATCGGTGCCGTGCTCGTCCACATCGTCACGCTCATCGCCCTCGTCGGAGCGCTCGGCACGTGGCTCGTCTCCATCCTGCCGACCGAGCTCATCGCCGTCGCCCGGCTCTACATCCTGCCGGCGATCTTCGGAGCCGTGCTGCTGCAGGTGATCGTCTCGATGAAGGCGGTCCGCACGACCGTCATCGCCGCCGTCGTGGCGTGCCTCGTCGTGTACGTGCTCGTCCCGGCGGTTCCGGCGACGACGTACTTCGGCACGGCGATCGCCGTCGTCGTCACGATCGTCCTCGCCTGGGTGCTGCGCGACCGGACGGGCGCGGGCGGCGCGACCAGCGCGGGCGGCACGGCCAGCGCGGACGAGGACGCGGCCCGATGACCGCGGCGGAGGTCGCCCTGCTCCCGGGTCTGTCCGTGAGCGAGGAGCTCGTCGCCGAGCAGCTCGCGCTGTACCGGCATCTGCACGCCCATCCCGAGCTGTCGTCGCAGGAGCACGCGACCGCAGCCCTCATCGAGGAGCGCCTCGCGGAGCTCGGGATCGCCTCCTTCCGCTCCGGCGGCACGGGTGTCGTCGGGGTGCTCTCGAACGGCGAGGGGCCGGTCATCGCGTTCCGCGCCGACACCGACGGCCTGCCCATCGCGGAGGAGACGGGCCTGCCCTACGCGAGCACGGACACCGGCGTGCTGTCGAACGGCGACACGGTGCCCGTCATGCACGGCTGCGGACACGACACGCACATCGCCGCGCTGCTCGGCGTGGCGCGCGTGCTGGTCGAGCGCCCCGCGATCTGGCGGGGCACCCTCGTCCTCCTCTTCCAGCCGGCGGAGGAGACGGCGGCGGGCGCGAAGGCGATGATCGCGGACGACCTGTGGGAGCGCGCCCCGCGCCCCGAGCTCGTGCTGGCGCAGCACGTCATGCCGGCGCCCGCGGGCACCGTGATGCTGCGCTCGGGGGCGATGGCGAGTCTCGCCGACTCGTGGCGCATCACGGTGCACGGCGAGCAGGCGCACGGATCGCAGCCCGAGCGGTCGATCGATCCCATCGTGCTCGCGGCCTCGATCGTGATGCGGCTGCAGACGATCGTCTCGCGCGAGCTCGCGCCCTCGACTCCGGCCGTCGTCACGGTCGGCACGTTCCATGCCGGGTTGAAGGAGAACATCATCCCCGACCGCGCGGAGTTCACGGTCAACGTCCGTACCCCCGACGAGGACGTGCGCGCCGTCGTGCTCGCCGCCATCCGCCGCATCGTGTCCGCCGAGGCCGCGGCCTCCCGTGCGCCGGAGCCCGACATCGAGGAGCTGAACTCCTTCCCCCGCCTCGTCAACGACGCCGCGCACACCGAGCGGCTGACGCGCGTCTTCGCGGCGGCGCTGGGCGAGGAGTCCGTCTCGGTCGCCCCGCTCGGGATGGGATCGGAGGACGCCGGCTGGCTCGCCGACGCGATCGGCGTGCCCGGCGTCTTCTGGGGCTTCGGCGCGTTCGACGCCGAGCTCTTCGCCGACGGCGCCGTGCCGGCGGGCAACCACTCGCCCTTCTTCGCCCCCGACGATCGCTCGGCTGTCGTCACGGGGCTGTCGGCCGCGCTCGCCGCCGTGCTCGCCGCCGTCCGCGCGGGCGGGCGCAGGGCGGGTGCGGAGGCGCCGGCGGGGCGCGCGGCGCGGCCGGACGCTAGCGC
>NZ_JBSHGQ010000068.1:0-10647 GCF_053617895.1 Microbacterium sp. NPDC055683
GGCCCGTGCCGCTCGGCACGGGCCCTCGCGCCGTCGGAACGGGGCGTCGGACGGCTCGACTAGGATGGGAGGACTGCGTTCGCACCGAGCGCCCGACGACCGGAGGCGATGTCCGTGCCCGATGCACCCGTCACGACGCAGTCGACGACGGTCCGCCGTCCGGACGGCGACCTGCTCGTCGCGTGGGCGGCGGTCACCGACCGCGGGCGCAAGCGCGAGATCAACCAGGACGCGGTGCTCGCGCGGTTCCCCCTGTTCGTCGTCGCCGACGGCATGGGCGGTCACATCGGCGGGGAGATCGCGAGCGCGAGCACGATCGCGCGACTCGACGACGTGGTGTCACGCGGCGATCTCCGCTCCGAGACGATCGAGGAGGCCCTGCTCGGCGCGGTCGGCGACATCGGCGATCATCCCGACGCGACCGACGAGGGCACGGGAACGACGGTCACCGGGATCTACCTCGACGACGAGGACGAGCCGGGCTGGGTCGTCCTCAACATCGGCGACTCCCGCGTGTACCTCGACCGCGAGGACTCGCTCGCGCAGGTGACGGTGGACCACTCGCTCGTGCAGGAGCTGGTCGCCGCGGGGCGGCTGAGCCCCGAGGAGGCGGAGAACCATCCCTACGGCAACGTGATCACGCGCGCCGTCGGGCCGAGCGAGAGCGTCGTGCCCGACTACGTCCGGCTCGACCTGCGCGCGGGCGACCGCTTCGTCATCTGCTCCGACGGCCTCACCAAGGAGCTCACCGACTACGGGATCCTCCACTTCCTCCGCGAGAACGCCGATCCCGCGCAGGCCGTGATCGCCATGCTCACGGCGGCGCTCGAGAACGGCGGCCGCGACAACGTCACGATCGTCGTCGTCGACGTGAGCGAAGCGCCGGCCGACACCACGACGGAGCAGCTGCCCGTCGTCGACGCGTCCACAGGCGACGCGACCGCGTAGGGCTCTCCACAGTCCGCGGGAAGCACTGCGGCAGGGCTGCCGCGCCCGCTGAGATGAGGGGATGAGCCCCTCGCGCATCGACGAGCCGATCACGATCCCCGCGCCGGCGCCGCCCGTCCGGAGCGCGCCCTGGCCGCTGTTCGCGTCGGCGGTCCCGCTCGTGGGCGGCGTGGTGATGTGGCTGCTCACGGGATCGATGATCGCGCTGTGCTTCGCGGCGCTCGGGCCCCTCATGGCGGTCGCCGCGATCGTCGACCGCCGCCGCGGGGCGAGACGCGTCCGCCGGCGCGACGCGGCCGCGCGGGCCGAGGAGCTGGCGCGCATCCGCGACGTCATCGATGCGCGCCACGCGCGCGAGCGTGAGGAGCTCGAACGGCGATGCGTCGACCTGGGCGCGCTGCTCGCGGACGATCGCCGCATCTGGCGCGTACCAGGTCGCGAGCTCGTCGTCGGCCGGGGCGATGTCTCCAGCCGCGTGCGGGTCGCCGGCGGGACGGACGACGAGGACGTGTCGGACCTGCACGCGCACGCCGAGACGATCGCGGACTCGCCCATCGCGATCGACGTCGCCGACGGCGTCTGCGTGCGCGGGGACGACATCGTCGCGCGTGCCGTCGCGCGCGCCCTCGTGCTGCAGCTGTGCCTGCGTCTTCCTCCCGACGCCCTGCACGTCGCGGGATGCGCGTCGGAGGGATGGACGCGGGGGCTGCCGCACGCTCGCCCAGCGCCGCGCGCCCTCAGCATCGGGTTCGCCTGCGCCGGGGAGACGACGCCCGCCGGAACGGACGCCGTCGTGGTCGCGATCGGGCCCGACGAGCCGGTGCCCGCCACGTGCGGGGTCCTGATCGAGGTGGAGGCCGGTCTCCGCGGTCGCCTGATCCGCGGGGCGGAGACGCGCGAGATCGCGCTCGAGGCCGTGGCGGCGGCGCAGGCGGAGGCTGCGGCGTCGACGCTCGCCCGGCGACCACTCGCCACGGCGGACGCACACGATCCGCTCGTCGCGCTGTCGGCGCTCGACCCCGCGCCCGCCGCTCCCGTCACCCTGCCCGCCGTCATCGGCACGGCGGCCGGAGCGCCCGCCGTGGTCGACCTCGTCGCCGACGGACCGCACGCGCTCGTCGTCGGCACGACGGGGGCGGGCAAGAGCGAGCTGCTCGTCACGTGGGTCGCATCGATGGCTCGGGCGTATCCGCCCGAGCGCGTCGTCTTCCTGCTCGCCGATTTCAAGGGCGGAACCGCGTTCGACACCCTCGCCGGGCTGCCGCACACGACGGGGGTTGTCACCGACCTCGACCCCGGTTCGGCCCGTCGAGCCGTGGAGAGCCTGCGCGCGGAGATCCGCCGCCGCGAGCAGGCGCTGGCGGCGGTCGGAGAGCGCGACGTGTCCTCGGGGCGCGCCGGGCTGCCGCGTCTCGTCATCGTCGTCGACGAGTTCGCGGCGCTGCTCCAGGACCACCCCGACCTGCACGCCGTGTTCGCCGACGTGGCGGCGCGGGGGCGGGCACTCGGGATGCACCTCGTGCTCGGGACGCAGCGTGCCACCGGCATCGTGCGCGACGGCCTCGTCGCGAACTGCCCCCTGCGGATCGCGCTGCGCGTCGCCGAGAGCGCCGAGAGCCGCGCGGTCATCGGAACCGACGACGCGGCCCTTCTGCCGGGGGACGACGCGGGGCGCGGCCTCGCCTACGTGCGGCGGGCATCCGATGCGAGCCCCCGTCTCACGCGGATCGCGCTGTCGTCGCCCGACGACGTCGCGCACGTCCCGGGGCCGACGACGGCTCCCCGCGGGCCCTGGCTGCCGCCGCTCCCGTCCCGCGTCGCCCTGCACGACATCCCCCGCGAGGCGGTCCCCGACGGGGCGATCGTGCTCGGCATCGCCGACGAGCCGGCCGAACAGCGCCAACCGCCCGTGCTCCTGCGCCCCCGGATCGACCGCGGCATCCTCATCGTCGGCGGCCCCGGCTCCGGACGCACGACGGCCGCCCGTCTCGTCGTCGCGCAGCACCCGGATGCGGTCGTCGTCCCCGCGGATGCGGAGGCCGCCTGGGACGCGATCGAGAGCGCCGAGCGCCGGGCCCCCGGCGTGCTCGTGATCGACGACGTCGACATGCTCCTCGCCCGGTACCCCAACGAGCACGCTCAGGCGGTCTCCGCGCGCATCGAGAGCCTCATCCGGGAGGCGGGCGACCACGGGATGACGACCGTCCTCACGACGGCGCGCATGACGGGTCCCGTCGCGCGCATCGGCGATCTGCTGCCTCGTCGCGCGCTCCTCGCCACGGCGTCGCGGATCGATCACGCTGCGGCGGGTGGAGACGGCGGCGCGTTCGATCCCCGGCGGCCGCCGGGGCGCGCGATCCTCGACGGGGTCGAGATGCAGTTCGCCCTGGGCCCGGCGGTCGCCGAGACGCCCGTCGTCGATGCGCCGCGCTGGCGTCCTGAGGCGCCCATCACCGCTTTCGTCGCCCGATCAGCGCCGCATCGAGGCGCCGCCCTCCAGGCCGCCTGGGGACGGGGCGTCCGCCTCGTCGTGCTCGAGGAGCTGCCGGCAGGCGGCGGCCTCGCGCAGCTCGCCGGTCCGATCCCCGTCGTCGTCGCGGGGGATCCCGAGTCGTGGCAGCGGCAGTGGTCGCTGCTCCAGGAGGCGAGGGCGAGGTGCCCGCTCGTCATCGGCGCAGAGTGCGCCGCCGAGGTGCGCGCCCTCACGGGCGACAGGGAGCTGCCTCCCTACGCCCGCACGCGCGCGTCGCGCGCATGGCTCTACGCGGAGGGCCGAGCCGCCGAGCGGATCGTGCTGCCGTGACCGAGCGGGCCGTCGTGACGGATCAGGCGACGGCGCGGATGCGGCCGACCTCGCGTCCGCCGCCCGAGACGGAGAACAGCGGATGGCCGTCCGCGAACTCCGCGACGGCCTGCGCCGACAGCGCACCGGCGCGGGCGAGCAGCGTGAGGGCGACGAGGACGCCGACGCGCGTCGAGCCGTCGAGCGTCTTCAGGACGACCGTCGTGCCATCCGGGGCGACCATGATCTGGACCCCCTCGGCGCCGTACTTCGAGAAGACGCCGAACGTCTCGATCGCGACGGTGTCGGGACGCCCCGGTCCGTCCACGGCCCAGGGGTTGTCGCGGACCGCCCGCACGAGCGCCCCCGCCACGCGGTGCATGGCGAACGGCGACCTCTCGGAGGAGCCGCCGATGCGGTGCACGGCGCGCGCGAGCCCCGTGAGCGTGAGCGCGTGGACGGGCGCACCGCAGCCGTCCACGACCGTCGCGCCCACGCGCTCGCCTGCGAACCTCTCGACGACGTCGCGGATGTGGGTCTGCAGAGGGTGGGCGGGGTCGAGGTACGAGTCGAGGTCCCAGCCGTTCGCCGCCGACGCCATCAGCATGGCGGCGTGCTTGCCCGAGCAGTTCATGCGCACGCGCGCCGGCTCGAAGCGCTCGCGCACGAGCGCGTCGCGCGTGGCGCTGTCGGACGGCCACTGCGCGGGGCAGCCGAGTGCGTCCTCGCTGAGCCCCACGGCGCCGAGCATGTCGCGGACGACGGCGGCGTGGCGGTCCGTGCCCGTGTGGCTCGCGGTCGCGAGAGCGAGCCGCTGGCCCTCCAGCTCGGCCCCCGCCGTGACCGAGCCGATCGCCTGGAACGGCTTCAGCGCGGAGCGCGGGAGTACGAGCGCGTCGGCGCGGCCGAGCGATGCCACGGTCTCGCCCGCGGCGTCGAGCACGACAGCGGCCCCCGCGTGCCGCGACTCCGCGAACCCGCCGCGGTCGACGACCGCGAGCTCGACGGCATCCTGGACGGAGAAGGTCTCGGCACTCACCTCACAACCCTACCCAGCCCGCGCCGACCGCCTGGCAGACTGGACGCATGCCCGGAGAACACCGCTACGCCCTGACCGCCACGTGGACCGGCAACCGGGGGACCGGCACCTCGGGCTACCGCGACTACGATCGCGCCGTGACGCTCACGGTGGCGGGCAAGCCCGACGTGCTCGCGTCGGCCGACACGCCGTTCCGCGGCGACGGCTCGCGCTGGAACCCCGAGGACCTGCTCCTCGCCTCGCTCTCCGAATGCCACCTGCTGTCGTACCTGCACGCCTGCGTCGTCCGAGGCGTCGTCGTGACCTCGTACGTCGACGACGCGACCGGTGTCATGCGCCAGGAGGGCAACGGCGGCCGCTTCGAGAGCGTGACCCTGCACCCGCGCGTGACGGTGGCCGACGCGTCGATGGTGGCGGACGCGATCGCGGCGCACGACGACGCGCACGAATGGTGCTTCATCGCGAGCTCCATGGCGTTCCCCGTGCATCACGAAGCCGAGGTCGTCGTCGGCTGAGCCCCGCGGGCGCCTACAGGCGCTCGTGCGGCAGGGCGCGCTTGATCTTCTCGAGCGTGTTGCCGGCCGGGAGCTCGTTGTACGTGCCGGCGAGCGCCTGGCCGGAGAGCTCGTGGATGGCGGCCATGATCTGATCCGTGGCGGCTCGCCGCGCCCTGCCGGAGGACGCGGGACCGTGCACGGAGACGTCGATCGGCTCGCCGAAACGGACCGTCGCGCGTTCGCGGAACGACGGCATCCGCGCGCCGACCGGCATGACCCTGTCGGTCCCGATCAGTCCGATCGGGACGACGGGGGCGCCGCTCTCCAGGGCGAGATAGGCGACGCCCGTCCGGCCCTTGTAGAGCCGGCCGTCGCGCGAGCGGGTTCCCTCGGGGTGCAGCGCCACGGCCGCACCCGTGGCGAGGATCTCCTTCTGGCGTTCGAGCGCGTCGAGCGCCGCCTGGCCGGCCGCGCGATCCACGGGGATGGCGCCCACCGCGGTGAAGAACGTGCGCGACGCCCATCCCTTCAGCCCCGAGCCGGTGAAGTAGTCGGACTTCGCGAGGAAGTGGACGGGGCGAGGCGCGGCCGCGATCGGGATGACGATGGAGTCGATGAACGACAGGTGGTTGCTGGCGAGGATGACCGCGCCCTCGCGCGGGATGTTCTCGCGGCCCTCGACGCGGGGACGGTAGACAGCCCGGGCGAGGGGGGCGAGGATCATCCTGCCTGCCGTGTAGACCCAGCTGGGACGGACGGGCGCCGTCCGCTCTGCGGTCGGCTGGGCGTCATCGGTCATCCCTCCAGGGTACCGGCGACGTATGCCGCGCCGGGAATCGGCGGGCGCCGGAGCGTGTCCAGCCCACGCAAAGGCGGAATCGGGGAGGATGGGGACGACAACCCCGATGAATGAGGTCTTCGTGCGCGTGCGCTCCCTTGGTCTGCTGTCCACCGTCGCCGTCGCGGCGCTCGCCCTCGCGGGGTGCGCGTCGTCGGGAGACGCCGAGACCGACGCGGAGGCGACGGCGGCGCCCGCCGACCTGTGCGCATCGGTCGCTCCGACCGGAGACGCGGTCGAGTCGGTGACGGTCGATGGCGAGGTCGGAGAGCCGTCGACGGCGACCTTCGAGACCGGGGTCGAGATCCCCGAGCTGCAGAGCCTGCAGATCGCGGAGGGCGACGGCGATGCGCTCGAGTCGGGGCAGTACGTGAACTACGCCATGTCGGCCTACGACGCCGACACCGGCGAGGAGCTCGGCGTGCTCGGCTACGAGGAGGGCGAGCTGCTCCCCTCGCAGATCGCGCCCGAGTCGCTCGGTCAGTACATCGGATGCGCCACGACCGGCTCCCGCTTCGTCCTCGCCTTCCCCGCGTCGACCGACGCGACGACGGGCACGGAGACCGCGGGGCAGATCTACGTCTTCGACGTGCTGGGGACCACGCCGACCGCGGCATGGGGCGCCGACCAGGAGCCGGTCGACGGCATGCCCGTCGTCGAGCTCGCCGAGGACGGCACGCCGACCGTGACGCTGCCCGAGGGGCTCGAGACGCCGGACGCCACCCAGCTCGAGACGCTCAAGCTGGGCGACGGCACGACCGTCGCGGAAGGCGACACCGTCATGGTGCAGTACACCGGTGTGAAGCTGTCCGACGGCTCGGTCTTCGACTCCAGCTGGGAGGCCGGCACGCCCGCCACGTTCCAGACGACGGGCGTCGTCGACGGCTTCCGCCAGGCGCTCGAGGGGCAGACGGTCGGCTCGCAGGTCGTCGTCGTCATCCCGCCGGCCGAGGGGTACGGCGAGGGCGAGATCAACGACACCGACCTCGTCGGCGAGACGCTGATCTTCGTCGTCGACATCCTCGCGACGCAGCACGCCGCGTGATCCGGCCGTGAAGCGCGTCATCGTCCTCGGCTCGAGCGGCTCCATCGGAACCCAGGCGCTCGACGTCATCCGCGCCAACCGCGACCGCTTCGAGCTCGTCGGCCTCTCGACGGGGTCGAAGACCGATGTGCTCGCCGCGCAGGCGGCGGAGTTCGGCGTCGTGCACACGGCGCTCGGAGCCGATGAGGCGGCGAGCCTCGTCCGCGAGGTCGAGGCCGACGTCGTGCTGAACGGCATCACGGGCTCGGTGGGACTCGGTCCCACCCTCGCCGCGCTCGAAGCGGGGCGCACGCTCGCGCTCGCGAACAAGGAGTCGCTCATCGTGGGCGGCGAGCTCGTCACGCGGATGGCGCGGCCCGGTCAGATCGTGCCCGTCGACTCCGAGCACTCCGCGATCGCGCAGGCGCTGCGCGCGGGGGAGCGCGGCGAGGTGCGGCGGCTCGTCGTCACCGCGTCGGGCGGGCCGTTCCGGGGCCGCTCCCGCGCGGAGCTCGCCGACGTGACCCCCGCGGAGGCCCTCCGGCACCCCAACTTCGAGATGGGCCGCGTCATCACGACGAACTCGGCGACGCTCGTGAACAAGGGGCTCGAGGTGATCGAGGCGCACCTGCTGTTCGGGATCGCCTACGACCGCATCGACGTCGTCGTGCATCCGCAGCAGCTGATCCACTCCATGGTGGAGTTCCACGACGGGTCGACCATCGCCCAGGCCGGCCCGCCGCGCATGCTCGTCCCGATCGCGCTCGGGCTGTCGTGGCCGGAACGGCTGGCCGACGTCGACGTGCCGATCGACTGGACGGCGGCGCAGACCTGGGAGTTCGCGCCGCTCGACGACGAGGCGTTCCCCGCCGTGCGCCTGGCGCGGCGGGCGGGAGAGGCGGGGACGACCCATCCCGCCGTGTACAACGCCGCCAACGAGCAGGCCGTCGAGGCGTTCCACGACGGCCGCCTGCCGTTCACCGGCATCGTCGACACGGTCGCGGACGTGCTCGACCGGCACGAGGCGCCCGCGGAGCTCTCGCTCGAGGCACTCTCCGACGCCGAGGCCTGGGCCCGTCGCACCGCCGACGCGCTGATCGCCGCGCGCTGAGGTCGCGCGCCGCCATCACGACGGCGGCAGGCAGTGGTCGTCGGCCCTCGCGGTCGGCGCGGTGGCGTCGGACGGGCCGGTGCCGCGGGATGGCGCGGTGCGGGTTCGCGCTGTTGGTGCGGGTTCGCGCCGTTGGTGCGGGTGCGCGCTGGCGGTGAGGGTGTCCCACGCACTGCTGTGCAGGGCGTGCATTGCTGTGCGGGGCGTGCACCGGGCTCGGGGTGAAAGCGCGGTGGGGCGGGATGGCGTCGTGCGGGTTCGCGCTGTTGGTGCGGGTGTCCCACGCACTGCTGTGCAGGGCGTGCACTGCTGTGCGGGGCGTGCACCGGGCTCGGGTGAAAGCGCGGTGGCGTCGGACGGTCCGGTGCCGCGGGATGGTGCGGTGCCGTTCGGGCTGTCGGTGCGGGTTCGCGCCGTTGGTGCCAGTGCGCGCTGCCGGTGCGGGTGTCCCACGCACTGCTGTGCGGGGTGTGCATTGCTGTGCGGGGCGTGTACCGGGCTCGGGATGAGAGCGCGGTGTGTCGGGATGGCGCGGTGCGGGTTCGGGCTGTTGGTGCGGGTGCGCGCCGTTGGTGCGGGTTCGCGCTGGCGTCGCGGGTGTCCCACGCACTGCTGTGCGGGGCGTGCACTGCCGTGCGCGGCGTGCACTGCTGTGGCGGGCGAGGAGCGTGCCCCGGCGCCCGCCCGTCAGCGGCGTTCCGCCCGCCCGTCAGTCCGCGTACGGGACGGGCCAGGCGGAGTCGGGCACGGCCCATCCGGCGTCGCGCAGGGCGCGGCGCGCGAGCTCGCGGGCGGAGTAGGGCGTGCGCACGCCCTTGATGTCGCGGTAGTCCTGGTGGCCCGGGCCCGCCCAGAGGATCGCGTCGCCGGGGCCGACGAGCTTCACGGCCTCGACGATCGCACGCTCTGGCGGCGAGAACTCGTGGATCGGATGGCCGGCATCCGCCGCGCGCGCGCCCTCGAGGAGCATGGCCCGGATGGCGGCGGGATCCTCGTGACGGGGGTGATGATCGGTGATGACGACGATGTCGCTGCCCTCGACGGCGGTGCGGCCCATGTCGTGACGCTTCGTCTTGTCGCGGTCGCCGTCGGCGCCGAACAGCATGAGCACCTTGCCCGGGGTGACGCGGCGCACGGCGGCGAGCGTCTTCTCGAACGCGTCGGGCGTGTGCCCGAAGTCGACGTAGACGGCGGGGCCGTCCGGACCCGACACGAGCTGGGTGCGACCGGGCAGGGAGGCGCGGATGGCGCCGTCGCGGTCGAGCGCCTCGACGATGCGGTCCCACGCGTACCCTGCCTCGAGCAGCATGACGATGGCCGTCCCGGCGTTCGAGGCCATATGGGGGCCGATCACGGGGACCGTCGTCGAGAGGGCGCGACCGTCGGGGCCGGAGAGCGTGAAGCGCGTGCCGCTCTGCCGCTCCTCGTCGATCGAGACGATCCAGTCGGCGCCGGCGGCGACGTCGGGGTCTGCGGCGATCGACGGGGCCGAGATCGTGACGACGGGGATGGACGACCGCCGAACGTACTCGAGGCCGGGCGCGGAATCGAGCGAGATGACGGCACGGCGCGCGCGCTCCGGCGTGAAGAACGCGGCCTTCGCCTCGAAGTACTCGTCCATGTCGGCGTAGTCGTCGAGGTGGTCGTGCGTGAGGTTCGTGAACGCGGCGACGTCGAACACGATGCCGTCGACGCGGTGGCGCGTGAGGGCCTGCGCGCTGACCTCGACCGCCACGGCCTCGACGCCGCGCTCGCGCATGAGAGCCAGCAGCGCGTGGAACTCGCTCGCCTCCGGGGTCGTCAGACGCGAGACGATGACCTCGCCCGCGATGTGCCGCTCGGCGGTCGACGAGAGCCCTGTCACGACGCCGATCTGCGTGAGGAGGCCGTCGAGGAGGTGGGTGATCGAGGTCTTGCCGTTGGTGCCGGTGGTGCCGAGCAGAAGCGGCAGCTCGTCATCGGGCCCCGTGCCGTACACCCAGGCGGAGAGGTCGCCGAGCACGGTGCGCGGGCTCTCGACGACGACGGCGGGGAGCCCCGTCGGCGCCGCGATCTCTGCGCCCTCGGCATCGGTGATGATCGCGACGGCGCCCTTCTCGGCGGCGGCTGCGGCGAACTCCGCACCGTGACGGTTGACACCGCGGATGGCGACGAACGCCTCGCCCGCGCGCAGATCGGCGGTCGCGAGGGTGATGCCGGTGAGAGAGACCCCCTCCGCGTCGCCCCTCAGCTCGCCGCCGACGCGCGCAGCGAGGTCGGCCAGCGCGCGGACGGGCGGGTGCTCGGGCCGCAGGACGGGGGGCAGGTTCGAGGGCGTCGCAGACATCCCCTTCATCGTCTCACGGACGGCGGCACGTGCCCCGTGCGGGGCGGCGACGCGCCGGGTCGGACGCACGCAGGGCGGGGCG
>NZ_JBSHGQ010000069.1:0-10623 GCF_053617895.1 Microbacterium sp. NPDC055683
CCGCCGTCCGGCGGGGCGCTTCGTCGTACCGGGGCTCAGATCCCGGGGATGACCGTGCGGTCGACGACCTCGACCTCGGGGTCGCCCTCGGCGCGCCCCGTCCAGTCTCCCGTCGCGAGGTAGACGATCTTCTTCGCGATGGACACGGCGTGGTCGCCGAAGCGCTCGTGGTAGCGGCTCGCGAGGGCCGCGTCGATGACGTGCCCGACGTCGCCCGAGAAGGCCTCGCTGAGCACCTTCTCGTACACGCTCGCGTGCAGCTCGTCGATCTCGTCGTCGGAGTCGCGGATGGAGGCGGCGTAGGCGAGATCCTGTGTGCGGAGCAGCTCGACGAGCGTACGCGCGACCTCGACGTCGAGCTTGCCCATCTTCACGAACGTGCCCTTGAGCCCCTTCGGGATGGCGCGCTCGGGGAAGCGGGATCGCGCGAGCTGCGCGATGTGCTCCGCGAGGTCGCCCATCCGCTCGAGCGACGCGCTCGTGCGCAGGGCGCTGACGATGATGCGCAGGTCGCGCGCGACCGGCTGCTGCATCGCGAGGGTGTCGATCGCGAGCTCGTCGACCGACAGGGCGAGCTCGTCGATGCGGGCGTCGTCCGCGATGACCTCCTCGGCCAGCGAGACGTCGCCGCTCTCGAAGGCCGTGGTGGCCTTGTCGATGGCGACGGTGACGAGCTCGGCGATCTCGACCAGGCGGTTCTGGATGTCCTCGAGTGCCTGGTGGAAGACTTCGCGCATCGTGCGGAACCTTTCGTCGGTTTCGGGTGGCGCCGCGAAGCGGCGCTCTCACACTGGCGTGCGGGCCCCGCGATTGTCGATCGCGAAGGTGAACAGCCGGTGCCGAGACGGTGAACAGTGGCCCGGGGGCGTCCCGGCGGGAGCGCTTTCGTCGGGAAGGCCTCCCGGCTGCACTCTACTCTGGAGCCATGGACTCCACGCAGCTCGGGCTGCTCGCCCTCGGCCTGGGGATCATCCTCGGCGGCGGGCTCGTGCTGATCGTGGCGCTGGCCATCCGCGCCAGGGGGATGGCGGCGCGCGCGCAGAGCAGGGAGCTGCCGCCCGCGCTCACCGCGGCGCTCGACGCGATGGACGACGCCACCGCTGTCATCGACGCCTCGGGGGCCGTCGTGTCGGTATCCGCCTCCGGTGCATGGCTCGCCCTCACCCCCGGCCAGGGGCTGGACCAGCCGGAGCTGCACGCGCTCGTGAAGGCCGCGAGGCTCGGCGGCTCCACCGAGTCGCAGACGATGCGGATCCGGCGCGGACGCATCTCCGACGAGACGCGGCTCATCGTCGCACGGGCGACGGGCATCGCCGAGCGGCTCACGCTCCTCATCGTGCGCGACATCTCCGAGCAGGAGCGGCTGCAGCAGATGCGGCAGGACTTCATCGCCAACACGAGTCACGAGCTGAAGACGCCCGTGGGTGCCATCGCGCTGCTCGCCGAGGCGATGGAGTCGGCGTCGGACGATCCCGATCAGGTGCGCCGCTTCGCGGCGCGCATGTCGGCGGAGGCGCAGCGCCTGGGCGAGCTCACGGGCCGCATCATGAACCTGTCGAAGCTGCAGGCGGCGGACGAGCTCACCGAGTTCGGCGATGTCGCCGTCGACGAGGTCGTGGCCCACGCCCTCGAGCAGTACCAGGTGCAGGCCGAGTCGGCCGACGTGTCGCTCGTCCGCGGCGGAGACCGCGGCGTGCACGTGCGGGGGTCGGCGAACATCCTCATCGAGGCGCTCGGCAACCTCATCGCCAACGCGATCGCCTACTCGCCCCACGGGTCGCGCGTCGGCGTGGGAGTGCGGGCGACGGCCGACGCCGTCGAGATCGCCGTGACCGACCAGGGCATCGGCATCGCCGAGGCCGACCAGCAGCGCGTGTTCGAGCGCTTCTACCGCGCCGATCAGGCGCGGTCGCGGCGCACGGGCGGCACGGGCCTCGGGCTCTCGATCGTCAAGCACGCCGTCAGCCGCCATGGCGGCGAGGTGCGCCTGTGGTCGCAGCCCGACCGGGGCTCGACGTTCACCATCCGGCTCCCGCGCAGCGAGGCTCCGGACGCGGGCGCGACGCCCGCTCGACGCAAGAGGAAGGGCGCCGCCGCGGCCGACGCCGCGTGAGGGCGCCCCGGAAGGGAAGAAGGACGAATGACGCGTGTTCTGCTCGTGGAGGACGAGCCCGACCTCTCGGAGCCGCTCGCCTATCTGCTGCGCCGCGAGGGGTACGAGGTCGAGATCGCCGAGGACGGCGACGCCGCGCTCGCCGCGTTCCGCGGACAGGAGCCCGACGTCGTGCTGCTCGACCTCATGCTGCCGGGGATGCCGGGCACGGAGGTGTGCCGGCAGATCCGCACGACGTCGACGACGCCCATCATCATGCTCACCGCGAAGGACTCCGAGGTCGACATCGTCGTCGGGCTCGAGCTCGGCGCAGACGACTACGTGACGAAGCCCTACTCGGCGCGCGAGCTGCTCGCGCGCATGCGCGCCGTCATGCGCCGCTCCGCGCCCGCGGACGCCGACCTCGACGAGCGCGTGCTGGAGGGCGGGCGCGTGACGCTCGACATCGACCGGCACACGGTCACCGTCGACGGCGAACAGATCAACATGCCGCTCAAGGAGTTCGAGCTCCTCGAGGTCCTCATGCGCAACGCCGGGCGCGTGCTCACGCGCGGCCAGCTCATCGACCGCGTGTGGGGGAGCGACTACTTCGGCGACACCAAGACGCTCGACGTGCACATCAAGCGCATCCGCTCGCGGATCGAGCGCGTGCCGTCCGAACCCGTCATGCTCGTCACCGTGCGCGGGCTGGGCTACCGCTTCGAGGGCTGAGGCCGCACGCGCAGAGGGGGCCGAGCGGGATCATCCGCTCGGCCCCCTCTGCACAGGCGGGGAAGGGTCAGTGGCCCTCTTCCTCGCCGCCTCCGGTCTCGGGCTTCTCGCAGTCGCTCGCCGCGCCGCCCGGCACGAGGTCGGCGAACTGCTCCAGACACCCGTCGAGCACGGGCACCTCGCTCAGCACGCCCTCCGCGTCGCCGGACTGGAAGTAGATGGGGAGCGTGGAGCCGGCGGGCGAGTCGATGGCCTCCAGGAGCAGGGGGTCCTCGTCTGCCGTGCCGAGGCTCACGACGGCACCGGCGGGGACGCGCACGGTCGCCGACTCGTCGCCCCACTCGATCGTGAGCGTCTCGGCGCTGTCGCTCGTGTTGACGACGGCCGCCGCGAGGTTGCCGTCGATGCCTTCGGCGTCGGCGATGACGACGGCGTTGCGGATCTGGAGAGGCGCGCCGTCGCTGTCGGGGATGTTGACGCCGTCGGAGGCGGAGTACTCGATGGTGGTCGCCTGCGGGGTGATGGCGCCGCAGCCGGCGGTCCCCAGGATGACGAGGCCGGCAAGGGCGGCGGACGCGAGTGCGCGCGAGTTCACGGATCCTCCAGATGGTGCGGCGCCGCCCTCCGGCGGAGCTTCCCGCCCATTCTAGAGGGATGCACAACGGGCTCCGGGTTAGGCGGACCTTGCCCGTGAGCGGCGGGTGCGCCGCGAACCTTACTGCATGTCGGGCTGTGATATCATAGAGATCGCCGAAAGGACACATTTCTATGCTTTTTGAGGTTGGCGAGACCGTCGTCTATCCGCACCACGGGGCTGCGACGATCACCGAAGTCAAGACCCGCGTCATCAAGGGCGAGGAGAAGATCTACCTCAAGCTGAACGTCACGCAGGGCGATCTCGTCATCGAGGTCCCCGCCGAGAACGTCGACCTCGTCGGCGTCCGCGACGTCATCGGCCAGGAGGGACTCGACAAGGTGTTCGAGGTGCTGCGCGCCCCGTTCACGGAGGAGCCGACGAACTGGTCGCGCCGGTACAAGGCGAACCTGGAGAAGCTCGCGTCGGGTGACGTCATCAAGGTCAGCGAGGTCGTGCGCGACCTGTGGCGCCGCGATCAGGACCGCGGCCTCTCCGCGGGGGAGAAGCGGATGCTCGCCAAGGCCCGTCAGATCCTCGTCTCCGAGCTCGCGCTCGCGGAGAAGGTCGAGGAGGAGAAGGCGGCCGAGATGCTCGACGAGGTGCTCGCGAGCTGACGCCGTCGCGTCGTCGAGAAGGGCCCGGCTCGGATGAGCCGGGCCCTTCTGCGTGCCGACGGTAGCGTGGGAGCGTGAGCACCCTCCTGCCGTCGCCCCCTGTCGCCGTCGTCGTCGTCGCGGCCGGATCGGGAACGCGCCTGGGCGCCGGGGGGCCGAAGGCCTTCGTCGGGATCGACGACCGCACGATCCTGCGCCACTGCCTCGACGGCGTGTTCGCCGCCCGCCCCGCGCAGGTCGTCGTCGTGGCGCCGGCCGATCGCGTCGGCGAGGCGCTCGTCGACACGCACGAGGCGGCGGGGGAGCGCGCGCCGCTCGCCTGCGTCGTGGCGGGCGGCGCCACCCGGCAGGCGTCGGTCGCCGCCGGGCTCGCCGCGCTGTGGCCCGGCATCCGAACCGTGCTCGTGCACGACGCGGCCAGGGCGCTCGCGCCGGGCGACCTCGTCGACCGCGTCGTCGACGCCGTCGAACGGACGGGATGGGGTGTCGTCCCCGTCCTCCCCGTCGTCGACACGATCAAGCGCGTGGACGGGGAGCGCATCACGGGAGTCGTCGACCGTGCGGAGCTCGCCGCCGCGCAGACGCCGCAGGGCTTCCGCCGCGACGTCCTCGACGCCGCCTACCGCGTCGCGCAGGCGGAGTACACCGACGACTCCGCGCTCGTCGCGGCCGCCGGCCATCCGATCGCCTCGGTGGAGGGGTCGCCGCTCGCCTTCAAGATCACCACCCCCGCCGATCTCGAGCGCGCGCGCTCCCTGATCCCCCGCGCGCCCGCCGCCGCGCCCGCGGCCGGCGCGCCCGCGGCCGATGCTCTCCCGGCCGCCGCGTTCCCGGCCGCCGCGCTCTCGGGGATGCCGCGCGTGGGCATCGGCACGGACGTCCATGCGTTCGGCGGGGAGGGGCCGCTGTGGCTCGCCGGGCTGGAGTGGCCGGGCGAGCCCGCCCTCTCCGGGCATTCGGACGGCGACGCCGTGGCGCACGCCGTCGTCGACGCGCTCCTCTCCGCGGCCGGTCTCGGCGACATCGGCGGCCGCTTCGGCGTCGACCGGCCGGAGTTCGCCGGTGCGCACGCGGGGGCGTTCCTCGCCGACACCCTCGCGCATCTCGCCGACAACGGGTGGGCGGTGGCGAGCGTCGCGGTCCAGGTGCAGTCGGCCCGCCCCAAGCTCGCGCCGCGGCGGCGCGAGGCGGAGGCCGTGCTCTCGGAGGCGCTGGGCGGGGCGCCCGTCAGCGTGTCCGCGACGACGACCGACGGCCTCGGGTTCACAGGCGCCGGCGAGGGCGTGCAGGCCTTCGCCGTCGCGGTGGTGCACAGGGCCTGACGTCAGCGGCCCCCGCGCAGGTCGAGCGTCATGAACGTCGACAGCGGGTCGGGGCGGTACGAGCCGAACGGCTCGCACTCGACGAAGCCCGCCCCCGCGTACAGGCGCCGGGCCGGGAGGAAGTCCTGCGAGCTGCCGGTCTCGAGCCACACGGCGTGGAGGCCGCGTCGGCGGGCCTCCGCGAGGACCGCCGCGAGGACGGCGCGCGCGACGCCCCTCCCGAGGTGCGCGTCCGCCGTCCGGAACGACTTCAGCTCGGCGTTGCGCTCGTCGAGCGGCGCGAGCGCTCCGATGCCCGCGACGTCGCCGTCGATCCACGCCGACCACACCGTCACGGCGGGGTCGGCGAGGGCGCCGAGGTCGAGGGCGTGCACGCTCTCGGGCGGCGAGCCTGCGCGCATCCCGGCCAGGTGCGCGGCCGCGAGAGCACGAGTGGCGGGATGGGCGAGGTCATCGATGCGGACGTCGATCGTCATGCGTCAGCCTTCCAGGGCGTAGGGGCGGGGTGCACGCGGTCGGCGCGACCCCGCGGCGAGGAGGAGGAGACCGGCGGCGAGCACGGCGATGCCCGCGATGCCGAGCGGCGAGAGGCGTTCGCCGAGGACCGCGATGCCGAGCACGGCCGCCGTGAGCGGCTCCGCGAGCGTCAGCGTCGCGGCCGTCCCCGCCGTGAGCCCGCCGAGACCCCACGTGAACGCCGTGTACGCGAGGGCCGTCGCGCCGAGCCCCAGCCACAGGGCGAGGCCGATGCCGTCGGGCCGGGCGAGCCAGTCGAGCTCCTGGGTGGGCAGCAGCACGAGAGCGGGGACCGCCGACACGATGCCCGCACCGCCCATGACCACGAGCGGCGGCCATCCGCCGTCGAGGAGTCGTCGCTGGACGACGGCGAAGACCGCGAACGAGGCGCCGGCGCCGACGGAGGCCGCGATCCCGCCCGCGTCGGGTGCGGCGTCTGCACCGCCCCCCGCGGCGAGGAGGGCGACGCCCGTCGTCGCGAGCGCCGTCGCCGCGAGCCACAGCGCCCCCGGGGGCCGCCGCGTGAGACCCCACTCCAGCAGCCCGGCGATGACGGGCGACGAGCCCAACGCGATCACGGTGCCGACCGCGACGCCGTTCACGGCGGCGCCCAGGAAGAACAGCGGCTGGTAGGCGAACAGGCAGAGCCCTGCGACGGCCATGAGGAGGACGGCGCGTCTCGACCACGGCGGCACGTCGGACCGGCTCGCACGCATCGCCGCGAGCGCGACGAGGGCGAGTGCGATGCCCCCCACGACGAGGCGCACCGCTCCCACGCCGAGGGGCGTGGTGTCGTCCGGTCCGAGCGCCTGGGTCGTCCCCGTCGTGCCGAAGAGCACCGCCGCGGCGAGCACGGCGAGCACGGGGAGCATCCTGCCTTTCTACCCGGTCGGATGTGTCGTGCGCATGTCGTCGTGCGCGGCGGCGGGGGAGACGGCGGCGGCACCGGGGCGGACGGGCCGGGGCCAGTAGTCTGGGACGGTGACCCTCCGGCTGTACGACACCCGCGCGCAGGCGCTGCGCGACTTCGCGCCTCTCGACCCGGAGAACGTGACGATGTACGTGTGCGGGCCGACGGTGCAGTCGGGCCCCCACATCGGGCACCTGCGCGGAGCGCTCGCGTTCGACGTGCTGCGGCGCTGGCTCGCGCATCGCCACGGGCGGGTGACGTTCGTCCGCAACGTCACCGACATCGACGACAAGGTGATCGCGAACGCGACGGCGGACGAGCCGTGGTGGGCGCTCGCGTACCGCATGGAGCAGGAGTTCACGGCGGCGTATGCCGCGATCGGCATCCTCCCGCCGACGTACGAGCCGCGCGCGACGGCGTCGATCCCGCAGATGCAGGAGATCATCTCCGAGCTCATCGAGCGCGGGCACGCGTACGCCGCGGAGGGCGACGTCTACTTCGACGTGCGCTCGTGGGCGGCGTACGGCTCGCTCACCCGCCAGTCGGTGGACGCCATGGAGGACGCCGCCGACGCCGACCCGCGCGGCAAGCGCGACCCGCACGACTTCGCCCTGTGGAAGGGCGCCAAGCCCGGCGAGCCCGCGGATGCCGTGTGGGCGTCGCCGTGGGGGCCGGGGCGCCCCGGGTGGCACATCGAGTGCTCCGCGATGTCGCGGCGGTACCTCGGCGCCGAGTTCGACATCCACGGCGGCGGGCTCGACCTGCGGTTCCCGCATCACGAGAACGAGCTCGCCCAGTCGACGGCGGCGGGCGACGCCTTCGCCCGCTACTGGGTGCACAACGGCCTCGTCACGGTCGACGGGCAGAAGATGTCGAAGTCGCTCGGGAACTTCACGCTCGCGGCCGACTTCCTGGCTCGGTGGCCGGCGCAGACGGCGCGGTACGGGCTGCTCGCCGCGCACTACCGCTCCAGCCTCGACATCTCCGATCGGGCGATGGAGGAGGCGGGGGCGGCGCTCGACCGCATCCGCGGGTTCCTCGTGCGCGCTCTCCGGGTCGCCGGCGGCGAGCGGACGACGGCGCCGCTGCCGGAGGCCTTCGTGCGCGCCATGGACGACGACCTCGGCGTCCCGCAGGCCCTCGCGGCGGTGCACGACGCCGTGCGCGCCGGCAACACCGCGCTCGATGCGGGCGACGAGACGGCGGTGCGGGGCGCGTTCACAGCCGTGTCCGCCATGATGGACGTGCTGGGGCTCGATCCGCTGGGCGCGGCCATCCCCGCAGGCGGCGCCGCGAGCGCCGCGCAGACCACCCTCGACACGCTCGTCGAGCAGCTTCTCGAGCAGCGCGCGGATGCGCGAGCCGCGAAGGACTGGGCGAGCGCCGACCGCATCCGCGACCTGTTCGCGCGCGCGGGAGTCGTGCTCGAGGACACCGCACACGGAACCACTTGGAGCATCGATGGTTAAGCCAGGACGGCCCGGCGCCGCGAAGGGTAAGAAGGGCCCCACGAAGGGCACAGGCGGCAAGAACCGCCGTTCGCTCGAGGGGAAGGGGCCGACGCCGAAGGCGGAGGACCGCCCGTACCACGTCGCGCACAAGCGCAAGCAGGCGGCCGACCGCCTCGCCGCGAAGCGCGGAGGCGGTCAGAAGCCCGCGCAGCAGCGCTCGTCGCGCCCGAAGGACGACACCGAGAACGTCACCGGCCGCAACAGCGTGCTCGAGGCGCTGCGCGCGAAGATCCCCGCGACGGCGCTGTACGTCGCGCAGCGCGTCGAGATGGACGACCGCGTCAAGGAGATGCTCGCGATCGCCCGCAACCGGGAGATCCCCGTGCTCGAGGTGACGCGCCCCGAGCTCGACCGGATGGCCGGCTTCGACGGCGTGCACCAGGGCGTCGCCCTGAAGGTGCCCCCGTACGAGTACGCGCACCCGCAGGACCTCCTCGAGGAGGTCGTGGACCGCGGAGAGACCCCGCTGTTCGTGGCGCTCGACGGCATCACGGACCCCCGCAACCTCGGCGCGATCATCCGCTCGACGGGCGCGTTCGGCGGACACGGCGTCATCGTGCCGCAGCGCCGATCGGCGGGGGTGAACTCCGCGGCCTGGAAGACGAGCGCGGGCGCCGCGGCGCGCATCCCCGTCGCGATCGCCCCGAACCTCACGACGACGCTCAAGGAGTTCAAGAAGCAGGGCGTCTTCGTGCTCGGGCTCGACGGCGACGGCGACGTGTCGCTCCCCGCCATCGAGCTCGCCGACCGTCCCGTCGTGATCGTCGTCGGCAGCGAGGGGAAGGGCCTGTCGCGCCTCGTGACGGAGAACTGCGACCAGGTCGTGTCGATCCCGATCTCCGACGTGACCGAGTCGCTCAACGCCGGCATCGCCGCGTCGGTCGCGCTCTACCAGGTCGCGACGATCCGCGGCGCCTGAGCCGTGCCGCCCGGAGCCGACCGCTTCGGGCGGACCCTGCCTCAGACGAGATCGCGCCAGTCGCGGCCCTCGGACGCGGTCTGGACGGGCACCGTCATCGTCTCGGTGAGCGGGCCCATGATCGTCGCCTCGTCGCGGCGATGGCGCAGCACGTCGCGGATGTAGCCCGACAGCGTCTCCGCGAGCGGCACAGAGCCGCCGCGCGCGCGGGAGAGGTGCCAGCGGTGCTCGAGCACCTGGTGGAACACCTCGGCCGGCTCGAGCTTCGCACGCAGCTCGTACGGGATGGCCCGCACGACGGGCTCGAACACGCGCGTCACCCACTCGTGCGCGGCGACCTCCTCATCGCGCGAGCGCGCGATGCGCGAGCGGTACTCGTCGAGGTCGTTGAGGAGGCGGCGCGCCTGGTTCTCCTCGGCGTCGAGGCCCGTGAGGCGCAGCAGCCGGCGGCGGTGGTGACCCGCGTCGACGACCTTCGGCTGGATCGACACCCGTGTTCCGTCGGGATCGGTCTGGATGGTCATCTCGTCGATGTCGAACCCGAGGTCGTTGAGTCGGCGCACCCGCTCCGTGATGCGCCAGGTCTCGTCGAGCGCGAACGTCTCGGATGCGGTGAGCGCCGACCACAGCTCTCCGTAGGTCGCGACGAGCTGATCGGCGACCTCGACGGCGTCGACGCCGATCTCCACGCGCCCTCCCGCCTCCAGGTCCATGATCTCGCCGGCGATGTTCGTGCGCGCGATGTCGATGTCGTGCGCACGCTGGCCGTCCGTGAGGCCGCCCTCGTAGAGGTCGCCCGTCTCGGCGTCCACGAGGTAGGCGGCGAACGCTCCGGCGTCTCTGCGGAAGAGCGTGTTGGAGAGCGAGACGTCGCCCCAGCGGAATCCGACCTTGTGGACGCGGACGAGGAGCAGGGCGAGCGCGTCGACGAGCCGCGTCGCGGTGTCGGGGCGCAGCGTCTGGGTGAACAGCGCCCGATACGGCATGGAGAACTTCAGGTGCGCCGTGACGAGCGCGGCGGGGAGGGGGGCGCCCGATGCGTCCGTCCGCCCGTCGATCACCGCGACCCGCCGCACGCACGGCACCTCGAGGCGCTGCAGGGCGCCGAGCAGCTCGTACTCGCGGTGCGCCATCTGCGCCGTCGTCTCCTTGACGGCGATGACCATCCCCGACAGCTCGCTGAAGCGTACGATGTGCCGCGAGATGCCCTTCGGGAGCTTCACGATCGCGCTGCTCGGCCAGTCGGCGAGCTTGGTGCGCCAGGGCAGCGTGAGGAGCTGCGGATCGATCTCGGCGGCGGTGATGCGGAGCGAATCGGCCATGCGACGATCTTCCCTCGAAACGGCCGCGGCGCGGACGAGCCGGGTGGC
>NZ_JBSHGQ010000070.1:0-10365 GCF_053617895.1 Microbacterium sp. NPDC055683
TACCTCCTACACCAACATCGCCCGGCCGCCCGGGTTGCGGGCGGAGAGCCACCCCCACGCCTGCGGCCGTGCCCGCCGCGCGGGCGGGGGCGTCTGCCCCCGCCCTCGCGGCGTTCCCGGCGATGTCCGGGGTCCAGGAGAGGATGACGCCATGGGGCGGCAGGACGGCACGGGCAGGCTCGTCTCGCCCGCGGGCGCGGACGACGCCGGCGCGGGCATCCTGCACGTGGACATGGACGCGTTCTACGCGGCCGTCGAGGTGCTCGACGATCCGTCGCTCGCGGGCAAGCCGATCATCATCGGCGCGCCGGACGGCCGCTCGGTCGTGTCGAGCGCGTCGTACGAGGCGCGCCGGTTCGGCGTGCGCTCGGCCATGCCCGTGAGCCAGGCGATCCGGCTCTGTCCGCACGCCCTCATCGTGCCGCCGCACTTCGACCGCTATCGCGCCTTGTCGGCGCAGGTCATGGACATCTTCCGCAGCATCACGCCGCTCGTCGAGCAGCTGTCGATCGACGAGGCGTTCCTCGACGTGCGCGGCGCGCGGCGCCTGTGGGGACCCCCGGGGGCGATCGCGCGGATGATCCGCCAGCGCGTGCGCGCGGAGGCGGGCATCACGTGCTCGGTGGGCGCCGCGGCGACCAAGCACGTCGCGAAGATGGCCTCCACGCTGTCCAAGCCCGACGGCCTGCTGATCGTGCCCGCCGCTCGCACTCTCGAGTTCCTCGAGCCGCGGTCGGTGCGCGCCATCTGGGGCGTCGGCCCGCGTGCCGCGGAGGGACTCGAATCCCGCGGCATCCGCACGATCGGAGACGTGCGGCGCACGCCGGCGGATGTCCTCGAGCGCGCGCTCGGGCGGGCGGCGGCCGAGCGGGTCGCGGCGCTCGCGCGCGGGGAGGATCCGCGCCGCATCGAGACCCAGCGCGTCGAGAAGAGCATCTCGCACGAGGAGACCTTCCACGACGACGTGTCGGACGCCGGCCTGCTCCGTGCCGAGATGCTCCGTCTCGCCGACCGGGTCGCCGTGCGGCTGCGGCGCGGCGGCCTCGAGGCGGGCGGCGTCTCGATCAAGGTCCGGTTCTCGGACTTCGCGACCATCACGCGATCGCAGACGCTCGGCGAGCCGAGCGCGAGCGGTCAGCGCATCGGCGAGGTCGCGCGAGAGCTGCTCGCCGCCGTCGAGCTGCGGCAGGCGGTCCGTCTCATCGGCGTACGGGCCGACCGCCTCGGAGCAGCCGGCGGTGGCGCCCTCGCGCTGTGGGACGACGACGAGGACTGGAAGCGCGTGGAGGGGACGCTCGACGACGCGGTGGCGCGCTTCGGCGACGGCGTCGTCACGCGCGCCGCCTTCCTGGGGCGTGCCGAGCGCCATCCGCAGGTACCGCGCACGCCGCGACCGGCGGAGGATTCCGACTGACAGCCGTGCGACTCCCGAGTAGCGTGGTCGCATGCCCAACATCGCACTGGAAATCGGCCGCATCTCGGCGGGACTCGGAGTGAGCGCCGCGTACGGCGAGCCGCAGGAGGTCGACGGCGAGCGCTTCGTGCCCGTCGCCGCGACCTGGACGGGGTTCGGCGGGGGATCCGACGAGAGCGGGAACGGCGGCGGGGGAGGCGGCGGATTCTCCGCCCCGATCGGCGCGTACGTGCGCCGCGGAGGGGAGCTCCGCTTCGAGCCGAACCTCGTCGCGCTGCTCGCCGTCGCCGTGCCCTTCGTGTGCGTGGCGGGTCACGCGCTCACGAAGATCATCCGTGCCCTCAAGAAGTAGCGGGGCACCCGAGCGCGTCCTCCGTCTCGTCGCGGCGCGCGGTGCGCGCCGGCTCGTGATCGACGGCCGCAGCGGAGCGGGCAAGACGACGCTCGCGCGCGCCGTGGCGGCGGGATGGCCCGGCGGCGCAGCGCAGCTCGTCTCGCTCGACGAGCTCTATCCCGGCTGGGGTGGCCTCCGCGAGGGAGCGGCGCTCGCCTGCGCGCTCGTGCTCGCCCCGCACCGCGCGCGGGAGCGCGGGCGCTATCGGCGCTTCGACTGGGGCGCAGGCACCTTCGCGGGCGAGGCGGTGGAGGTCGATCCCGAGCGCGCTCTCGTCGTGGAGGGGTGCGGCGCGCTGACGGCGGCGTCCGCCCCGATGGCGGATGCCGCGATCTGGCTCGACGGCGACGCCGAGGAGCGTCGGCGACGGGCGCTCGAGCGCGACGGCGACGGCTTCCGCCCGCACTGGGAGCGGTGGGCCGCGCAGGAGGACGTGCACATCGTGACGGAGAGGCCGCAGGAGCGCGCGCACCTGAGGCTGCGGATGTCGTGACTCAGCGGTCCTGTCCGTCGGCGGCGAGCACGAGGAGCTCGAGCCGGTACCCCAGCCAGTCGTACAGCGCGAAGCGCGGCTCGTGTCGATCGACGAGATCGTCGCTCTGGTCGATTCCGAGCCGCGTGGCGAGGACGAGGCGCACGGCGGCGAGCGTGCGCAGCCAGGCGTTCGTCTCCTCCGCGTCCAGCTCGAGCGGCGTACCGCGATCGATGCCGGCGAGCACGACGCCCGCGTCGTCTGCGCGGCGTCGCAGCAGGTCGTCGCGCGTGAGGCCGCGGAACTCGGCGGCGGCCTCGGCGTCGTCGCGATACGCCGAGGGCGTCAGGCGCTCGAGCGCGGGGTCGTCGGCGCCCCCGGCGACGAGCCCCGCGAACTGCGCGACGAGCTCGCGCAGGTGGTCGCGCTCGAACGCGGACAGCTCGACGACGACGCCTGGCATCACTCGGCCCTCCGCACGGTGGCCCAGAGACCGTAGTCGTGCATCGCCTGCGCGTGGAGCTCCATCTGCTCGCGCGCTCCCTCCGCGACGACGGCGTGGCCGTCGTTGTGGACGGCGAGCATGAGGGCGGTCGCCTGCTCGAGCGGATAGCCGAAGTACTGTCGGAACACGTGTACGACGTAGCTCATGAGGTTCACGGGGTCGTCCCACACGACCGTCTGCCACGGCGTCGAGGGGGCGGCTCCGAGGTCGATCTGCTCGTCGAGCTCCGGCGAGGCGGTGGGCATCAGGCCCATCCGAGCTCGTGCAGGCGGTCGTCGTCGATCCCGTAGAAGTGGGCGATCTCGTGCACGAGCGTCGTGTGCACCTCGTCGCGCAGCTCGGCCAGATCGGCGCACCGGTCGAGGTGGGGCTCGCGGTAGACGATGATGCGGTCGGGGAGCTCGCCCATCCCGTAGCGGCCGCGCTCGGTGAGCGCGAGGCCGTCGTACAGCCCGAGGAGATCGAGGCTGCCGTCCTCTGGACGATCCTCGACGACGAACACGACGTTGTCGAGGCCGTCGACCATCTCGTCGGGCAGTCGATCCAACTCGTCGACGACGAGGCTCTCGAAGGCGTCCGCGTCCATGTCCATCATCGCGAATCGAGTCTAGCCGCAGGTCCGGGAACGGGATCGGGGCCCGGACGATCGTCCGGGCCCCGAAGAATGGGGTGGCTAACCGGGCTTGAACCGGCGACCCCCTGGACCACAACCAGGTGCTCTACCAACTGAGCTATAGCCACCATGTGCCCCGGCCTGCCGGGGCAACTTCTCTATTCTGTCACACGCTCCGCGCAAAAGACGAAACGACGTCCTCGGCCGTGTCGCGGGCCTCCTCCGACGTCGGCCCGGGCTGCGCGACGAAGACGGCACGGCGGTAGTAGGCGAGCTCGCGGATCGACTCCAGGATGTCGGCGAGTGCGCGATGGCCGCCGTCCTTGCCCGGCGCCTGGAAGTACGCGCGCGGGTACCAGCGACGGGAGAGCTCCTTGATGCTGGAGACGTCGACGTTGCGGTAGTGCAGGTGCCCGTCGACCTGCGGCATGTACTTCGCGAGGAACATCCGGTCGGTGCCGATCGTGTTGCCCGCGAGCGGCGCCTTCCGCTCGAGCGGGACGAAGCGGCGGATGTACTCGAGCGACTGCCGCTCGGCCTCCTCGAGCGGAACTCCGGACGGGATCTCCTCCAGAAGACCGGAGGTGCGATGCATCCCCGTCACGAACTCGCCCATGTTGTCGAGTGCGGCCTGCGTCGGCCGGATGACCACCTGGAAGCCGGGGTCGAGGATGCGGAGCTCGAAGTCCGTCACGACGATCGCGATCTCGACGAGCTCGTCGACCGAGAGGTCGAGGCCCGTCATCTCGCAGTCGATCCAGACGAGCCGGTCGTTCTCGGATGCGCTCACCATCCCCCCAGCCTATCGAGGGGCGCCGACGCGCGATGGTCCCCCAGGCACGATTCGAACGTGCGACCTGCGAGTTAGAAGCTCGTTGCTCTGGTCCACTGAGCTACTGGGGGTCTCCTCGAGCATATCGCCCTTGCGCGTCAAGCCCTGGTGCACGCCGGCGGCGCGACATACCGTCGTTGAGGGGACCAGTGGAAGGAGTCGACGATGACGACGATGCAGGAGGGGCGGCTGTGGGTCGCCCACGGCGCCAACGGGGCCGTCGGATCGATCAAGGAGACGGACGAGGGGTTCGAGGTGCGGATGGTGGACCGAACGGAGCCGGTCGGCACCTACCCCGAGCTCGACATCGCGAAGAGCGCGCTCCACGCGCACCTCACGCCGGGGGCGGAGCGTCCCGAGTTCCGCCGGCACTGATCGCCGCAGCCGCGGACCCCGCGTGCGCTGTCGCGGACGCGGGGCCCGCCAGGAGCCGCATGGCCGCCCCGACGAGCGGGCCGATGGCGAGCGCGAACGCGATCGTGCCCACGCCCACCGTCCCTCCGAGCAGCCAGCCCGCGGCCAGCACGGTGATCTCGACCGTCGCGCGGGCGCGCCACAGCGGCCATCCGAGACGTCGGTGCAGACCCGTCATGAGGCCGTCCCGCGGTCCTGCGCCGAGGTCGGCGCCGAGGTAGACGCCGGATGCGAGGGCGACGAGCGCGATGCCGGCGGCCAGGAGCGCGACGCGCGGTGCGAAGTCGTCAGGGCGGGGGAGCAGGGTGAGGGCGATCTGCATGCTCGTGCCGACGAGCAGCACGTTGAGCAGGGTCCCGAGTCCGGGTCTCTGACGCAGCGGGATCCACACGAGCAGGACGAGGGCTCCGAGGAGGTTCGTCGTCCAGCCGACGCCGATACCGGTCTGGCGGGAGATCCCCTCGGCGAGGACCGTCCAGGGATCGACGCCGAGCCCGGCCGTGACCGTGAGCGCCGCTCCGACGCCGTACAGGGCGAGGCCGATCACGAGGCGCGACATCCGGACGGCCGCGCGGATGGGCGCGTTCACGATCGGTTGTCCGTCTCGGTCGCCACGGCGCGATAGCCGTCGCGGACGATCTCGACGATCGCGGTGACGATCGCGCAGAGCGAGAGCGCGGCGAGCGGGACGAGGACGACGAGGGTGACGAACATGCATCCATGCCACTCCCGAATTGGACCTTGCACAAGATGCCAATCCTGCTACGGTGGTCCGCATGATGGACTCTCGACTCTCTGCGAGGGCGCTCGACGAGCGCCTCGGACCGTGGCGCACCCGCGAGCCCGCGTACGAGGCGCTCGCCGATGCGATCCGTCTCCTGTGCCTCGACAACCGGATCGCCCCGCGCACCGCCCTTCCCGCGGAGCGCGAGCTCGCCGCGCGGCTGCGCGTGAGCCGCACGACCGTGGCGGCGGCGTACCGCAGCCTGCGCGAGAGCCGCCACATCGAGAGCGTCCGGGGGTCGGGGAGCATCACCCTTCCTCTCGGTCGCCGCGATCTCGGGAGGGCCACCGATGTCGACGGAGCCATCGACCTGCAGCAGGCGAGCCCTCCTGCCTGGCCGGGCCTCGCGGCGGCCTACGCCGAGGCAGCGGCGGACGCCCCCGCCGTGATCGCGCGCTCGGGCTACGAGATGTTCGGCCTGCGGAGCCTGCGCGAATCGATCGCGGCGCGGTTCTCGGCGCGCGGTCTCCCCACGACGGCGGAGCAGGTCATGATCACGACGGGTGCGCAGAGCGCCATCGCCCTGACGGCGCGACTGCTCGTGTCGCGCGGCGATCGGCTGCTCGTGGAGACGCCCACGTACCCCCACGCAGCCGAGAGCTACGCGGCGGCGGGCGCCCGGCTCGTCGGCGTGCCGGTCGCGCCCGGAGCCGGCTGGGACATGGAGCGCGCCGACGACGCGCTCCGGCGGGCGTCTCCCGTCGCGGCCTACCTCATGCCGCGATTCCACAACCCGACGGGCGAGACGATGTCCGTCGATGTCGTGGAGCGGATCGCGGCCGCCGCGCGCGCCTCGGGGACGGTGCTGGTGGTCGACGAGACGACGGCAGACCTCGACATCGCCGGTCAGGGCGCCGGGCTGCCGTTCGCGGCGCTCGCGCCGGCCGGCACGGAGGTCATCACGCTCGGGTCGGTCGGGAAGACGGTGTGGGGCGGATTGCGGGTCGGATGGGTCCGCGCCGACGAGCAGACGATTCGTCGCATGCTCGCCGCGCGTCCGCTGACGGACCTCGGCACTCCCGACTTCGAGCAAGTCGTCGTCGATCGGCTCATGCCGTTCATGCCGGAGATCATCGCCCAGCGCGCGGACCTTCTTCGCGACGGCCGCGACGCGGTCGTCGAGGAGCTCGCGCACCGGCTGCCGGACTGGCGTGCCGCGCCGCCGGACGGAGGGGTCGCCCTGTGGGTCGAGCTCGGCGCCCCTCGCAGCTCTGCACTCGTCCTCGCGGCCCGCCGGGCCGGCGTCCTCCTCTCGGCGGGTCCGCGGTTCTCCGTGGGCGGGGGTCACGAACGGCACCTCCGCATCCCCTTCACGGCGCCCGCCGACACGCTCCGGCGCGCCGTGGGCATCCTCGCCGACGTCTGGGACGAGGTCGCGGCCGGGCCCGCATCCGTCGAGCACGCCCCGGTGGACGCCCTCGTCTGAGGCGTCGCTGCGGCTTCCGCACGTGCGATGCGCCGCTCAGACGGAACGGCGGAGGACGTCGACGGCCTCGTCTGCCGTCCAGAACTCGCCGAACGCGATGAGGGCCCCGCACGCGGCATGGAATCGCTCTGCGCGATATCGCACGGCTCCGTCGGCCTCCACGACGCGGAGGTGGCCGACGCTGAGCCCGTCGGCTGCGGAGCGCACACGCCAGAGCGCCGCGCCCGCGCGCTCGAGGCGCGCCCAGGAGAGCCCGACCGGCGGCTCGTCGAGCGGAATGGCGAGGACTGTCGCGGTGTTGGTCATGAGTGGCTCCTTCCCGGCGTCTGCGACGATAGGAGGGGCCGCCGACATTCGTTCAGAGGAGTGCACATGACACAGACGTTCGTGATCGCAGGAGGCTGCTTCTGGTGCCTCGACGCGGCCTACCGCGCCCTCCGCGGGGTGACGTCGGTCGTGTCCGGCTACACGGGAGGCGCACGGCTGAACCCCTCGTACGAGCAGGTCTGCACGGGGGCGACGGGCCATGCCGAGGCGGTGAAGGTGGAGTTCGATCCCGACGTCATCGCGCCCGAGATCATCCTCGACGCGTTCTTCACCATGCACGACCCGCGGCAGCTCAACCACCAGGGGGCCGACCGCGGCACCCAGTACCGCAGCGCGATGTTCTTCGCCGACGACGCGCAGAGGGAGCTGTTCGAGGCCGCCCGCGAGCGTGCAGCCGACATCTGGGACGCCCCCGTCGGCTCGGTCGAGGGCGACATCGTGACGACGATCGAGCCGCTCGGGGCGTTCTACGACGCCGAGGACTACCACCAGGACTTCTTCGCGAAGAACCCCACGCAGGGGTACTGCCTCGCCGTCGCCGTGCCGAAGGTGAACAAGGTGCGCGCCCGGTTCGCGGAGTACGCGGCCTGACCTCGCTCTCTCGCCCAGGTCGCCTTTTCCGTCCCGAAACGGTCGTTCGAGGACGCGAACTGCGACCTGGGGGAGAGGTGCCGTGCGGCCGGCGGCGCGTTGAGCCGTGCACAGGCCGTCCCGGCGGCCGGATCGGTCCACAGATCGGGCAGGGCGCCCACGCGACGGCACGGCATGCGGTGTCCTGAGGGGACCAGGCGTCGGAGAGGGTCTCCGGCAGGAGGGATCCCCATGGCAGACCAGATCACCATCGTCGGGAACATCGCGAGCGACCCCGATCTGCGGACGCTCGCCGACGGCAGGCCGCTGCTGAAGTTCCGGATGGCGACCAATCACCGTCGCCTCGACAACGACACGAAGGAGTGGGTGGACGACGCGCCGAGCTTCTACTCGATCTCGGTCTTCGGCTCGCTCGCGAAGAACGGCGGCGCCTCGCTCGAGAAGGGTCAGCGGGTCATCGTCGCAGGGCGGCTCGTCGTCCGCTCGTGGAAGGGCGACACGGGGCCGCACACCGACGTGCAGATCACGGCCGATGCGCTCGGCATCGATCTGCTCTTCGGCACGGCGAAGTACGCGCGAGGCGGCACGTCCGCGAAGCGGGGGCAGGGCGAGCGCTCGACCCCGGCCGACGGCTGGGCCATCCCCGTGCACGACGGCGATGCGCCCGCGACCGCGTCCGCGGATGAGGCGTCGTCGGACGATCTCGCGCCGCTCGATCGCGAGGGCGAGGAGGTCGTCGCCACGCCGTTCTGACGTCGAGCGGACGGTGTCCTCCCCTTTCCGCCGTCCGACCCCTCCCGCGATCGCTCCGGTCGCTCAGGATCGGACCTCTCGCATGCGCGCGTCCCCCTCTAGACTGGGACCCAAATGGCTGAATACATCTACCAAATGGTGCGCGCCCGCAAGTCGGTGGGCGACAAGCTCATCCTCGACGACGTCACCATGGCGTTCCTGCCCGGAGCGAAGATCGGCATGGTCGGCCCGAACGGCGCCGGCAAGTCGACCATCCTCAAGATCATGGCGGGCCTCGACCAGCCCTCGAACGGCGAGGCGAAGCTCACTCCGGGCTTCACTGTCGGCATCCTCATGCAGGAGCCCGAGCTCGACGAGTCGAAGACGGTCCTGGAGAACGTGCAGGACGGCATCGCCATCAAGGCGAAGCTCGACCGGTTCAACGAGATCTCGGCGCTCATGGCCGAGCCCGACGCCGACTTCGACGCGCTCCTCGCCGAGATGGGGACCCTCCAGGAGGAGATCGACGCGGCAGACGGCTGGGACCTCGACTCCCAGCTCGAGCAGGCGATGGACGCTCTGCGCACGCCGCCGGCGGATGCGGCCATCGCCCCGCTCTCCGGCGGTGAGAAGCGCCGCGTCGCGCTCGCGAAGCTCCTGCTCCAGAAGCCCGATCTGCTCCTGCTGGACGAGCCCACCAACCACCTCGACGCCGAGAGCGTGCTCTGGCTCGAGCAGCACCTGCAGTCGTACAAGGGCGCCGTCATCGCGATCACCCACGACCGGTACTTCCTCGACCATGTCGCCGAGTGGATCGCGGAGGTCGACCGTGGCCGTCTCATCGGCTACGAGGGCAACTACTCGACCTACCTCGAGAAGAAGGCCGAGCGCCTCGACATCCAGGGCAAGAAGGACGCGAAGCTCCAGAAGCGCCTCAAGGACGAGCTCGAGTGGGTGCGCTCGAGCGCGAAGGGCCGTCAGACCAAGTCGAAGGCGCGTCTCGCGCGCTACGAGGAGATGGCGGCGGAGGCGGAGCGGACGCGGAAGCTGGACTTCGAGGAGATCCAGATCCCCGCGGGGCCGCGCCTCGGAAACGTCGTGATCGAGGCGAAGAACCTCCAGAAGGGCTTCGACGGCCGCTCGCTCATCGACGGGCTGAGCTTCAGCCTGCCGCCCAACGGCATCGTCGGCGTGATCGGCCCGAACGGCGTCGGCAAGACCACGCTCTTCAAGACGATCGTCGGCCTCGAGCCGCTCGACGGGGGCGACCTCAAGATCGGCGAGACGGTCAAGATCAGCTACGTCGACCAGTCCCGCGCCAGCATCGACCCCGAGAAGACGCTGTGGGAGGTCGTCTCCGACGGACTCGACTACATCACGGTCGGCAAGATCGAGATCCCCTCGCGCGCCTACGTGTCGAAGTTCGGCTTCAAGGGGCCCGACCAGCAGAAGAAGGCCGGCGTGCTCTCCGGCGGCGAGCGCAACCGCCTCAACCTGGCGCTCACCCTGAAGGAGGGCGGCAACCTGCTCCTCCTCGACGAGCCCACCAACGACCTCGACGTGGAGACCCTCGGGTCGCTCGAGAACGCGCTCCTCGAGTTCCCGGGCTGCGCCGTCGTCATCACCCACGACCGGTGGTTCCTCGACCGCATCGCCACGCACATCCTCGCCTACGAGGGCACCGACGAGAAGCCCGACCAGTGGTACTGGTTCGAGGGCAACTTCGAGGCGTACGAGGCGAACAAGATCGAGCGCCTGGGCGCGGACGCGGCGCGTCCCCACCGCACGACCCACCGCAAGCTCACGCGCGACTGAGCGCGACCGCTGCACGACGACGCCCGCCCGGAGATCCGGACGGGCG
>NZ_JBSHGQ010000071.1:0-9432 GCF_053617895.1 Microbacterium sp. NPDC055683
CGGCGGGCGCGGGGGGGGGGCCCCCCATACCCCCTTTTTCGCCCCCCCCGCGCCGGGCGGGGCCCCCCCGGGGGGGGGGGGGGGGGGGGGGCCCCGCGGCCGCTCAGCGCGCCTCGGCCTCGACGAGGTGGTCGGCGTACGCCTTCACGGTGAGGAACGCGCGGAACGTCTCGCTCAGCGCGACGTCGCGGAACACCTCGGCGGCGTCGTCGAAACGGTCGCCGGGGGAGCGCGGCACCTCGGTGAGCACGCGGTCGACGAGAGCCGCGACGTGGTCGCGGGTGATCGGGGTGCCCTCCTCGGTCGTCTGCTCCTGGCGGATCCACTGCCAGATCTGCGAACGTGAGATCTCGGCCGTGGCGGCGTCCTCCATGAGGCCGTCGATCGCGACGGCACCCTGCCCGCGCAGCCACGCCTCGATGTAGCGGATTGCCACGGAGACGTTGTCGTGCACGCCCGCATCGGTGATGGGGCGGCCGATGAACAGGTCGAGGAGGTGCCGCTCGTAGACGCGCACGTCGTCGCGGGTGCGATCGAGCTGGTTCGGGCGGTCGCCCAGCACGGCGTCGAACTCGGCCTGCGCGGTCGGGATGAGGTCGGGGTGCGCGACCCACGTGCCGTCGAACCCGGCCCCCGCCTCGCGGCGCTTGTCGGCGGCGACCTTCTCGAGCGCCCTGGCGTTCGCCGCCGCGTCGCGCCGGTTCGGGATCGAGGCGCTCATGCCGCCGATCGCGTAGGCGCCGCGACGGTGGCACGTCTGCACGAGCAGCTCGGTGTACGACCGCATGAACCCGACCGTCATGGTGACCTCGTCGCGGTCGGGCAGCACGAAGCGCGAACCGCGTCCGCGGTAGGTCTTGATGATCGAGAAGATGTAGTCCCAGCGGCCGGCGTTGAGGCCCGCGCAGTGGTCTCGGAGCTCGTACAGGATCTCCTCCATCTCGAACGCCGCAGGCAGCGTCTCGATGAGCACCGTCGCGCGGATGGTGCCGTGCGCGAGGTCGAGGCACTCCTCCGTGAACGAGAAGACCTGGTCCCACAGCCGCGCCTCCTCGGAGGACTCGATCTTCGGGAGGTAGAAGTACGGGCCGGCGCCGCGCGCGACGAGCTCGCGCGCGTTGTGGAACGCGTACAGCCCGAAGTCGACGAGCGAGCCGGAGGCCGGCAGCGTGCGCCCGTGCCGGTCGGCGAACCGCAGGTGGTGCTCTTCCAGGTGCCATCCGCGCGGCCGCATGACGATGGTGGGCGTGCGCTCCGCCGTCACCTCGTAGCGCCGCCCCTCGGGGGTCGTGAACGAGAGCTCGCCGCGGATGGCGTCGCGCAGCGACAGCTGACCTCCGATGACGTTGCGCCAGGTCGGGCTCGTCGCGTCCTCCTGGTCGGCGAGCCAGACGCGCGCGCCCGAGTTCAGCGCGTTGATCGTCATGCGGGGGTCGGTCGGCCCGGTGATCTCGACGCGGCGGTCCTCGAGCCCGGGGCCGGGGCCTGCGACCCGCCACGTGCGATCGGCGCGGATGCGGGCGGTGTCCTCGCGGAACCGCGGGTCGCGGCCGTTGCCGATCTCATAGCCGCGCCGCATGCGGTCGGCGAGGCGGTCGTAGCGCGGGCCGGCGAACAGCTCGTGCAGCTGCGCGAGGAAGGCGAGGGCCTCGGGCGTGAGGATCTCCTCGAAGCGGTCGTGCAGGGCGCCGGCGATCTCGATCGCGGGCGCGATGCGCGCGGGCTCGATGCGGACACGGGCGGTGGCGGGGGCGGCGATGGTCATGATTCCTCCTCGGATGGTCGGTGCGTGCTCAGTGGAACTGCTCGGACTCGGTGGAGCCCACGAGGGCGAGGGTGGCGCTCTCGGGGTTGAGGGCCGACGACACGTGGTCGAAGTAGCCCGTCCCGACCTCGCGCTGGTGGCGCGTGGCGGTGTACCCGTCGGCCTCGGCGGCGAACTCGGCGTCCTGCAGCGCCACGTAGGCGCTCATCGCGCTGCGCGCGTAGCCGCGGGCGAGCTGGTACATGGAGTGGTTGAGGGCGTGGAAGCCGGCGAGGGTGATGAACTGGAAGCGGTACCCGAGGGCGGCCAGTTCGTCCTGGAACGACGCGATCTGCGCATCGTCGAGGGCGCGGTGCCAGTTGAAGCTCGGCGAGCAGTTGTAGGCGAGCATCTTGCCCGGGTGCTCCGCGTGGATCGCGGCGGCGAACTCGCGCGCGAGCTCGATGTCGGGCGTGCCCGTCTCGACCCACAGCAGGTCGGCGTACGGGGCGTAGGCGAGGCCGCGCGAGATGACCGGGTCGATGCCGCATCGCACCCGGTAGAAGCCCTCGCTCGTGCGCTCGCCCGTCGTGAAGGCGCGGTCGCGCTCATCGACGTCGCTCGTCAGGAGGTCGGCGGCGAGGGCGTCGGTGCGGGCGATCTGGATGGTCGGGACGCCTGCGACGTCGGCGGCGAGCCGCGCGGCGTTGAGGGTGCGGATGTGCTGCTGCGTGGGGACGAGCACCTTTCCGCCCAGGTGCCCGCACTTCTTCTCGCTCGCGAGCTGGTCTTCCCAGTGGATGCCGGCGGCGCCCGCCTGGATCATCGACTGCGCGAGCTCGTACGCGTTCAGCGGGCCGCCGAAGCCCGCCTCGGCGTCGGCGACGATGGGAGCGAGCCAGTCTCGCGTGACGGCCCCCTCGGCGTGCTCGAGCTGGTCCTGGCGGAGGAGGGCGTTGTTGATGCGGCGCACGACGGCGGGAACGGAGTTGGCGGGGTAGAGCGACTGGTCGGGGTACGTCTGCCCCGACAGGTTGGCGTCGGCGGCCACCTGCCAGCCGGAGAGGTAGATGGCGGGCAGGCCCGCCCGCACCTGCTGCACGGCCTGGTTGCCCGTGAGGGCGCCGAGCGCCCGGACGTACGTGTCGGAGCGAAGACGCTCCCACAGCGTCTGCGCGCCGCGGCGCGCGAGGGTCGGCTCCTCGCGGACGGTGCCGCGGAGGCGGACGACGTCGTCCGCGGTGTAGTCGCGGCGGATGCCGGTCCAGCGCGGATCCGCGCTCCACTCCAGGCGGAGGTCGTCTGCGGTCTGCGTCTCGTCGCCCGGACGGGCGGCGGAGGGGGTGCTCATCATCGTGCTCCTCGTCGTCGGCGGCAGCGGTGCCGCGGGGTCGTGCTCCCACGATGCGCGACCGTCGACGCCCTCGACCGGGATCGATGCGGAGAATTTCCCCACTTCTTCTGCGAAACGGATGTCCTGTGGCATCATCGGCGCATGGCACCGGCAGAAGACGTCGACGACGACGGGCTCGATGCGCTCGCGGTGGGGCGGCGCATCCGACAGCTGCGCACCGACCGCGGCATGACGCTCGACGCGCTCGCCGCGGAGGTCGGCCGCGCGCCCAGCCAGCTGTCCATGCTCGAGAACGGGCGGCGCGAGCCGCGGCTGTCGATGCTGCGGACGATCGCCCGCGCGCTCGGGGTGGGCGTCGACGCGCTGCTCGAGACGGCGCAGCTCGACGGACGCGCCGAGCTCGAGATCGCGCTCGAGCGCGCGCTGCGCTCCCCTCGCATGCAGACCATCGGCGTCGAGCCGTTCCGCGTGCCCAAGGGCGTCCCCGACGAGGTGCTCCGCACCATCCTGCGGCTCTCGGGGGAGGTCGACCGCCTGCATGACGAGCGCTCGGCGACCCCCGAGGAGGCCCGCCGCGCGAACGTGGAGGTGCGACGGCTGATGCGGCGGCAGGACAACCACTTCCCGGAGCTCGAGGCCCAGGCGCAGGCGCTGCTCGCCGCGGTGGGCCATCCGGGCGGTCCCCTCACGCAGCGCGCGGCGAGCGACATCGCCGCGCACCTCGGGTTCACCATCCACCACGTCCCCGACCTGCCGGCCTCGACCCGCAGCGTGGCCGACCTCCGCCACGGACGGCTGTACCTGTCCGACCGCGGCGGCGGAGACCCCCGGGCCGCCGTGCTCCAGGCGCTCGCGAGCCGCGTGCTCGGACATGCCGAGCCGACGGGCTACGAGGAGTTCCTGCGTCAGCGCGTCGAGCAGAACTACCTGGCGGGCGCCCTGCTCGTCCCCGAGAGCCACGCGGTGCCGTTCCTCCAGGACGCGAAGGCGCGCAAGGCGATCTCGATCGAGGACCTCCGCGACGCCTACTCGGTGTCGTACGAGAGCGCGGCGCACCGGTTCACGAACCTCGCCACGCGGCACCTCGGCATCCCGGTGCACTTCCTCAAGGTGCACGAGTCGGGGACCATCACGAAGGCGTACGAGAACGACGGCGTGAACTTCCCCGCCGACCGCTTCGGCTCCATCGAGGGGCAGCTGTGCTGCCGGCGCTGGACGAGCCGGGTCGTCTTCGACGTCGACGACCGGTTCAACCCGTACTACCAGTACACCGACACGGGCGGCGGCACGTTCTGGTGCACGGCGCGCGTCGAGCAGTCGAGCCAGGGTGCCCACTCCGTCAGCGTGGGCGTGAGGTTCGCCGACACGAAGTGGTTCGCCGGCCGCGACACCCCGTATCGCGGGGTGTCGCGGCATGCCGTCGAGACCTGCTGCCGTCGCCCGCCCGCCGAGCTCGAGGCCGCCTGGCGCGAGGGGGCGTGGCCGAACGTGCGGACGCCGCGCACGCTGCTCGCGACGCTCCCCACGGGCGCCTTCCCCGGCGTCGACACGACCGACGTGTACGCGTTCCTGGAGGCGCACGCGCCGGCGTGATCCGTCACG
Organism: Microbacterium sp. NPDC055683; assembly: GCF_053617895.1. Lineage (NCBI taxonomy): Bacteria > Bacillati > Actinomycetota > Actinomycetes > Micrococcales > Microbacteriaceae > Microbacterium > Microbacterium sp. NPDC055683. Next base: position 4,701 of record NZ_JBSHGQ010000071.1, read on the forward strand.
TGCCGACACATCGCGTCGCGCGCGGACACGGCGGCGCGCGGCCGCACGCCGCCCCCTAGCCTTCCCGCATGAGCTCGATCGACACCGCAGCCGTCGTCCCCCACGCCCCCGCCGCCGAGCGCGCGGATCGCCTCTCCGCGGCCGGCTCCGCGTGGGGCGAGCGCATCGCGGCCGACCCCCGCACCGCGCACCTCACCTACCGGGTCGGCGGGCAGGGAGAAGGCGCCGTCGCCACGCGCATCGTCGCCGGCCGGCACGCCTTCTCGGTCGACGAGCCGGCCGCCCTCGCAGGCGACGACGTGGCGCCGAGCCCCGTCGAGTACGCGCTGGCCGCCCTCATCTCGTGTCAGGTCGTCGTCTACCGCCTCTACGCGCACGCGCTCGGGATCGTCGTCGAGGGCATCGACATCGACGCGGAGGGCGACCTCGACGCGCGTCGGCTCTTCGGCATCGACGAGACGGTGCGCGCGGGCTTCGGCGCCGTGCGCCTCGCGATCCGCATCTCCGGGCCCGAGACCGCGGAGCGATACGACGAGCTCAAGGCGGTCGTCGACGCGCACTGCCCCGTGCTCGACCTCTTCGAGAACCCCACACCCGTCACGACGACGGTCGCGAAGGTCTGATCGCGGACGGCGTCGCGCCGCGTGAGCGCTAGGCTCCCGATCCGTGAGCCAGTCCGCGAGCACCGCGCCCCGTGTCTTCCGCCAGTCGATGCTGCGGAGGATCCCGCTCGGGCTCATCCTGTCGGCGCTCGTCGTCCTCCTGGGCCTCGGGCTGCTGCCGCAGTTCAAGCCCGTGACGATGCCGAAGGCGCAGTTCGGGATGCTGTCGCTCGCCGTCATCTCGATCCTCCTCGTGCTGATCTGGTTCTGGCTGCTGTGGTGGGCGAACACGCGCGTCGTCGTGACGGACGAGCTCGTCGAGGTGCGCCGTCCGTTCATGACGGTGCACTCCTGGCGCCGCGACGCCGTGGGGTTCTCGAGCACCGTCACGCGCCAGTACACCAACGGCATCCGCAGCGGCACGACGCGCACGCTCACCGTGCACACGCAGGGCGGGCAGACGGCGATCGCGCTCGCGGGCATGCCGCAGGCCGCGTTCAGCGACCTGCTCGCCGTGCTGCAGGCGCCCGCCGTGCGCGCGCCCGAGGATGACGCGTTCCTCCGCTCGGTTCCGCTGCCCGCCGTGTTCGCCCCGACGCGGGGGTCCGTCGTGCGCCGCGCGGTCGTGACCGGATCGGTCGCGGCCGCCCTCCTGCTGCTCGGGCTCGGCGCCGTCGTCGCGGGCATCCTCCTGGACGGCGCGCTCATCGTGGTCGGCGCTCTGCTGCTGCTCGCCGCGACCGGGCTCGGGATCGCCGCCGGCGTCGCGGGCGGGCGCGCGGGCCGCATCCCCGAGCGCATCGAGGTGTCGCGCGGGGCGATCGCGATCGACGGCAGGGTCATCCCGCTCGGATCCCTCGAGCGCGTCTGGATCAGCCCGCCGACGTACACCGCGTCCCGGCGGCTGTCGGTCGTGCACCCCGGCGGGAGCCGGGAGCGCTGGGCGCTCGGGGCGGGCAACGACGCCGCGAAGGTCATGCCGCAGTGGGAGCAGCTCGTCGTCGCGGTGCAGGCGGCGGCCGTCGACCATCCCCAGCTCGTCGCCTACGACCTGGAGTGACCGACACGCCCCGGTTCGCGGTGGGCATCGGCATGCCCTATGCTGGATCGAGCAGTGATCGTCTGCATTCTTCCGCCGTGCCTGGCGCGACGGAGGGGATGGAGGGGGTCGCCTCGAGATCATCTGATCTCTAGGGCGGTAGCTCAATTGGCAGAGCAGCGGTCTCCAAAACCGCAGGTTGCAGGTTCGATTCCTGTCCGCCCTGCGCGTCAGCGACAGCTGACCCACGAAAGGTGACGAATGGCCCACGACGCATCGGGCGGCGAGATCGTCGCGGCGAACGGCACGACCGGCGAGAAGAAGGCGAACGTCTTCGCCCGCATCGTGATCTTCATCCGCCAGGTGATCGCCGAGCTCCGCAAGGTCGTCACGCCCACGCGCAAGGAGCTCGTCAAGTTCACGGCCGTGGTGCTCGGGTTCGTCGTCGTCATGATGGCTCTCGTCTACGGCCTCGACTTCGCCTTCTCGTGGGTCACCTCGGTGGTCTTCGGGGTTCCGAGCTGATCCAGCCCGTCGGATGACGCGCGCGCTTCCCCGCGTCACAATGGGGGAGGGCGAATCTGCGTGACGCCGGCCCGGCGTCCGGAACGGAAGAGATAACCACGTGGCTGAGAAGTACTCCGACGACGTCGACCTGGCGACGGCTGCCGAGCAGTCGAGCGAGGAAGACGAGGCCCAGGAGGGCAACGTCCTCGCGCAGGAGGAGCGCGCGAGCTCTGCCGCCGAGCACTCCGCCATGCACGTCGAGGACGACGACGCAGACGCAGACGACGAGGACATCGACGACATCGACGACCCGGAGGCGGACGCGATCGTGAACGACGCACTGAACATCGACGAGACCAGCGAGGTCGAGGCCGCGGCCGAGGTGCTCGCGGACTCCGCGGCCGAGGAGGCGGAGGAGGCCGCTGCGGCCGCCGCCGACGACGTGGAGCCCTACGACGGCCCCGAGCTCGGCGAGGACGACGACGCCGAGGCGTCCGACGACCCCTACGAGGCGTTCCGTCAGGAGCTGCGCTCCCTCGAGGGCAAGTGGTACGTCATCCACTCCTACGCCGGCTTCGAGCGCAAGGTGAAGGCCAACATCGAGCAGCGCAAGTCGACGCTCGAGGTGGAGGACGACATCTACCAGGTCGAGGTCCCCATGGAGGACGTCGTCGAGATCAAGAACGGCCAGCGCAAGATGGTCACGCGCGTGCGCATCCCGGGCTACGTGCTCGTGCGCATGGAGCTCAACGAGGACACCTGGTCGGTCGTGCGCCACACGCCGGGCGTCACGGGCTTCGTCGGCAACGCCCACAACCCGACGCCGCTGCGCTTCGAAGAGGCGTTCAACATGCTCAAGCCCCTCGCGGAGCTCAAGGAGGCTCAGGCCCAGGCCGCGTCCGGCACGCCCGCGAAGAAGGGCTCGCCGGCGGCGACGCGCACGATTCCGGCCGAGGTCGACTTCGAGATCGGCGAGACCGTCACGATCAAGGAGAGCTCGTTCGCCGGCCTCCCCGGAACGATCAGCGAGATCTCGCCGGAGAGCGGGAAGCTCACGGTGCTCGTGTCGCTGTTCGAGCGCGAGACGCCCGTCGATCTCACGTTCGACCAGGTCACGAAGATGGTCTGAGGCCCGCCGCCTCGAACGCCCCCGTCGGATGCCGACGGGGGCGTTCCCGTCTGCGCGCGCGATCGGGTAGACTTGTCTGGTTTGCGTCCCGTCACGGGACGCGAGCGCGCACCGCCTCCGGACCATCCGGGCCGCGGGAGAGCGGATGCATCCGGCGTCCGCTCGATGAAAGGAAGAGGAAATGGCACCGAAGAAGAAGGTGACCGGCCTGATCAAGCTTCAGATCAACGCCGGTGCAGCCAACCCGGCGCCGCCGATCGGCCCGGCCCTGGGTCAGCACGGCGTCAACATCATGGAGTTCTGCAAGGCGTACAACGCCGCGACCGAGTCGCAGCGCGGCAACGTCATCCCCGTGGAGATCACCGTCTACGAGGACCGCAGCTTCACGTTCGTCCTGAAGACCCCGCCGGCCGCGGAGCTCATCAAGAAGGCGGCGGGCGTCGCCAAGGGCTCGTCCACGCCGCACACGGTCAAGGTCGCCAAGCTCACCAAGGAGCAGGTCGCCGAGATCGCCAAGACGAAGCAGCCCGACCTCAACGCGAACGACCTCGAGGCCGCCTCGAAGATCATCGCCGGCACGGCCCGCTCCATGGGCATCACGGTCGAGGACTGAGGGAGAGAACGAACATGGCTGCCAAGTCCAAGGCTTACAACGCCGCCGCCGAGAAGATCGAGGCCGGCAAGTACTACACCCCCGCCGAGGCCGTCGCCCTGGCGAAGGAGACCGGCTCGAAGAAGTTCGACTCGACCGTCGAGGTCGCGCTGAAGCTCTCGGTCGACCCGCGCAAGGCGGACCAGATGGTCCGCGGCACCGTCATCCTGCCTCACGGCACGGGTAAGACGGCGCGCGTCATCGTCTTCGCCAACGGCCCCGCCGCAGAGGCTGCGATCGCGGCCGGCGCCGACGAGGTCGGCGGCGCCGAGCTCATCGAGAAGGTCGCCGCCGGCTGGACCGACTTCGACGCGGCCGTCGCCGTGCCGGAGCTCATGGGCCAGGTCGGACGTCTGGGCAAGGTGCTCGGCCCCCGCGGCCTCATGCCGAACCCGAAGACGGGTACCGTCACCCCCAACACGGCCAAGGCCGTCGAGGAGATCAAGGGCGGCAAGATCGAGTTCCGCGTCGACAAGCACGCCAACGTGCACTTCGTCGTCGGCAAGGCATCGTTCTCGGCCGACCAGCTGAACGAGAACATCGGCGCGGCGCTCGAGGAGATCGTGCGCCTCAAGCCGTCCAGCTCGAAGGGCCGCTACATCCAGAAGGGCGCCGTGTCGACCACGTTCGGCCCCGGCATCCCGCTGGACGTCAACGCCATCGCGTGATCGCGTCCGCGTGAGAAGGGCCCCGCCTCGGCGGGGCCCTTCGTCATTCCCGCCGCGAACGGCCATCCGGCTGCCGAGAGCTCATCCCCTTTCACACATTCGGGTGGCTTCTCGTCCAACGGATATCCGTTGGAC
>NZ_JBSHGQ010000072.1:0-9216 GCF_053617895.1 Microbacterium sp. NPDC055683
GCCCCGCTTCGGCGGGGCCGTTCGCGTTCCCCGACCGATCCGGGACACGCGGAGCCGCGCCGGGCTGCAGGGCTGGCTCACCGAGAACGGAAGAGGCCCCCACCCCGAAGGGTGAGGGCCTGTTGGCTCCCCGGCTTGGACTCGAACCAAGAACCTGCCGGTTAACAGCCGGCTGCTCTGCCAATTGAGCTACCGAGGATCACGGGGATCTCTCCGCCGCCCCTCGCGGGGCAACTCCCCTAGCTTAGCGCACGTCGGCGGCAGGGCAGAAACCGGGGCCGCGCGGCGGGCGTGTCGTCAGGCGATGACGAGAGCGTCCGCTCCGCGCGCCCCGGGTGTCCATGCGAGCACCTCCGCATCGCCCGCTGCGACGACGTGCCCACCGCGGAGGACGAGACGATCCGCGTCCAGCTCGCGCGCCAGCGACGCGTCGTTCGTGACGAGCAGCGAGGCCATCCCCCACTCCGCGCGGCGGCGGCGGATGGCGTCGAAGATGACATGCCGCACCTCGAGCCCGATGTTCGCCAGCGGCTCGTCGGCGATCAGCAGGCGCGGATCGAGGATGAGCGCCCGCGCGAACGACACGCGCTGCCGCATGCCGGCGCTGAGCTCGTAGGGGAACTTCGCCGCAGCCCCGAGCGGCAGGTGCATCTCGTCGAGGAGGGCCGCCACCCGCACGTTGAGCGCCCGCTGGTTGACGCGGCGGTCGCGCGAGGTGATCGGCTCTGTGATGACCTCGGCGACGGTGAGGCGCGAGGGCAGCGTCGCGCCACCGCCCTGAGGGACGTAGCCCGTGCGGTACGTGAGCACGCGATGTGCGCGTCCCGGCCGCCGGACCGAGATGCCCGTGACGAACGCGTCGCCGCCGCTCACGGCGATCGACCGGTCCCGCTCGCCCGCGAGCGCCGCGGCGAGAGACGACTTCCCCGAACCGGTCGGGCCGGCCACGCAGAGGGTCCCTCCCGTCGCGACGGTCGCCGTGACGCCGTCGACCGCGCGCACCGATTGCCCCCTGCCCCTGCGCGTCACGCTGAGATCGAGCAGACGGACGGCATTCTCGGTGTCGTCGGGTACGCGCATGCCCTCATCCTCCCCTGCGGGTCAGGCTTCGTCGAGGAGGCGCCGCCGGTCGGCGTCGATGTCGCGCAGGCGCATCCTGACGGCCCTGCCCTCGTCCGACGCCGGCGGGACCCGCTGCACGGCACCCAGCAGCTCGAACTTCTCCGCATCGAGCGCGCGCAGCACGAGACGCCGGCACAGGTCGTTGACCGACCGGGCGGCGCGCTCCTCGTCGACGGCGGGGAAGTCCCGCGTGATGAGCTCGGCCGCGAGCGAGCGGTAGGGCTCGCGTACGCGCTCGACCGCGGCCACGGACCATCCGATCTTCGACCGGTCGACGGCCTCGACCGCCGCGCGGACGGCCTCGAGCGCCGGTGTGCGGAACGGCAGCGAGAGGGCGCGCACGAGCAGGTCGGGCTCCACCCGATGCCCGTACTGCAGGATGCCCGTGAGCGCGTCTCGCTCGATGGCGGTGTCGGTGGAGTGCGGCAGCGACGTGAGCGTCACGCGGATGGCCGGCGCGTCCTCGGGCGGCGCGTCCTGCGGGGCACGGCGGGGCGCCTCCTGCGCCCGCTCCTCACCCGACGCGCGTCGTGCCGCGCGCTCGACCTCGCCGTGCACGTCGCCGGGGTCCATCCCCAGCCGTCCGGCGAGGACGCGCTCGTATCCCGGCCGCAGCAGCCGGTCGCGGATCTCCGCCACCACGGGTGCGGCGGCGCGGAGCGCGCCCACCCGCCCCTCGACCGTGCCGAGGTCGAACCGCGACACGGCGCGGTCGATGACGAACTCGAACATGGGCACCTTGTGGTCCATGAGGGCGCGCACGGCCCCGTCGCCCCGCTGCAGCCGGAGGTCGCACGGATCGAGTCCGTCGGGCGCGACGGCGACGAAGGTCTGCGCGTGGAAGCTCTTCGCATCGGTGAACGCGCGGATGGCCGCCTTCTGTCCTGCGGCATCGCCGTCGAACGTGAACACGACCTCGCCCGCCGCCGACGCGTCGCCCATGACGCGCCGCAGCACGGAGACGTGCTCCGTGCCGAACGCGGTGCCGCACGTCGCGATCGCCGTCGTCACTCCGGCCAGGTGGCACGCCATGACGTCGGTGTACCCCTCCACGACGACGACGCGTCGCGGGTCGCCTCGGGAGATGTCGCGCTTGGCCAGGTCGAGGCCGTAGAGCACCTGCGACTTCTTGTAGATCGGGGTCTCGGGGGTGTTGAGGTACTTGGGCCCCTGGTCGTCGTCGTAGAGCTTGCGCGCGCCGAAGCCCACGGTCTGCCCCGTGACGTCGCGGATCGGCCAGATCACTCGGCCCCGGAAGCGGTCGTAGACGCCCCCGCGCTGATTGGTCGACACGAGCCCCGAGGTCGTGAGCTCCTCGCGCGTGAAGCCCTGGGCCGTGAGCGCGTTCATGAGGCCGTCCCACCCCTTCGGGGCGTACCCGACCCCGAAGTGCGACGCGGCTCCCGCGTCGAAGCCCCGCTCGCCGAGGAACCGCCGTGCGGCGTCCGCCTCGGGCGACATGAGCTGCGAGCGGAAGTACTCGGCGGCGGCGGCGTTGGCGGCGAACAGCCGGGCGCGGCCGCTCGTCTCGGGCGCCGGCCCCCCGCCTTCCTCGTAGTGCAGGATGTACCCGATGCGAGCCGCGAGCTTCTCGACCGCCTCCGTGAACGAGACGTGGTCCATCTCCCGCAGGAACGTGTAGACGTCGCCCGACTCGCCGCACCCGAAGCAGTGGTAGAAGCCGACCTGCGGCCGCACGTGGAAGCTCGGCGACTTCTCGTCGTGGAACGGGCACAGGCCCTTCATCGACCCGACGCCCGCCGACTTGAGCGCCACGCGCTCGCCCACGATGTCGGCGATGTTCGTGCGCGCCTTCACCTCGTCGACGTCGGCCTGCAGGATGCGCGGCATCAGACCACCTGCGACGTCCGCGAGCGGGCGCGCCCCGACCGCCGCGGTGCGGCGATCCCCACCTCGGCGGGGTCGATGTCGCCCACGAGGCGGTGATGCCAGGCAACGGCCGTCTGATCGGTGAGCGACGCGACCTGGTCGACGACGACGCGCGTGCGCGCGGCGTCGCTGTCGGCCGCGAGGAAGTCGGCCGCGAACGCCGGCTCCAGGGCGTCCGCCCCCGTCGACCACAGGGTATCGGTCGACACCAGGGCATCGGCGAGCCGCGTGAGCACGCGCCGCTGCTCGGCGTAGATGTGCCGCCGCTCGTCGATCGTCACGATCGTGGCGCCCATGAGGCCCTTGAGCACGGCGATCTCGACCTCCACCTCGCGCGGCACGACGACGTGGCCGCCGTACCGTGCGAGCGACGCCTGCGGATACGCGGCGCGGGTGGCATCCACGGCCATCCGCGCGAAGCGCCCGATGAGGTCGCTCGTGAGGTTCTTGAGCCGTGCGAGATCGGCGCGCGAGCGGTCGAAGCCGCGCATCCACATGGGCATGCGCGTGAGCCGGAACAGCGCGTCGGCCAGCTCGTCGCGCGGATAGTCGTACCCGACCCACTCCTGGATGCTCCCGATGAGCGGATGGTGCGCGACGGGGTCGCTCACATGCGCGAGATCGAGGTACCCGTTGACGACGGCGTCCTCGACGTCGTGCACCGAGTACGCGATGTCGTCGGACAGGTCCATCACCTCGGCCTCGATGCAGCGCTCCTTGCCAGGTGCGCCCCGCCGCAGCCAGGCGAACACGTCCTCGTCCTCCGGGTACACGCCGAACTTCAGCCGACCGCCCGGATCGGGCACCGGGTCGGCGATCGTCCAGGGGTACTTGCACGCCGCGTCGAGCGTGGCGCGCGTCAGGTTGAGCCCGTAGGAGCGCTCGTCGTCGAGGACCTTCGACTCCAGGCGCGTGAGGATGCGGAGGCTCTGCGCGTTCCCCTCGAAGCCTCCGATCCCCTCGGCCCACGTGTTGAGCGCCTTCTCGCCGTTGTGTCCGAAGGGCGGATGGCCGAGATCGTGGCTGAGGCACGCCGCGTCCACGACATCCTCGGCGAGCCCCAGCGCCGTGCCGAGCTCGCGGCCGACCTGCGCGACCTCGAGCGAGTGCGTGAGGCGGTTGCGCGCGAAGTCGGCGGGGCTCGCGGGGCTCAGCACCTGGGTCTTCGCGGCGAGCTGGCGGAGGGCGGCCGAATGGAGCACGCGCGCGCGGTCGCGCGCGAAGTCGTCGCGCTGCGATCGATGGCGCTCCGGATGGAACCGCTCGGCATCGGCGTCGTCGTAGCCCTCGGGGCGGGGCGCCGCCCCTCCCCGCTCAGCCGCCACTGGTGTCCAGCTCCGCCTCGCGCAGCTCGCAGCTTGCGTCCTCTCCGAGCTCGCGCGAGTCGAGCCATCCCTCGGGGAGCACAGGACGCTTGGGCGTTCCGGCACGTCCGCGCTGGCCCTCGGCGGCCTCCCCCGGATACGGGGCGTCGTGGTCGAGCTCGGCGAGCAGGTCGTCGATCTCGGCAAGGCTCGACGCCGTCGCGAGGCGTGCACGGAGGTCGCCGCCGACGGGATAGCCCTTGAAGTACCACGCGACGTGCTTCCGGATGTCGCGGCAGCCGCGGTCCTCGTCGTCGAAGAACTCCACGAGCAGCTCGGCGTGACGGCGGAACGCCTGCGCGACGAAGCCGAGCGTCGCATCGACCTCCACGCCCTCGCCGCCGAACGCCCGGGCGAGATCGCCGAACAGCCAGGGGCGGCCGAGGCATCCCCGGCCCACGACGACGCCGTCGCAGCCCGTCTCCTCCATCATCCGCACGGCATCGGCGGCCGACCAGATGTCGCCGTTGCCGAGCACGGGGATAGTGGTGACGGCCTGCTTGAGCGCCGCGATCGCCGACCAGTCGGCCGTGCCCGAGTAGAACTCCGAGGCCGTCCGCGCGTGCAGCGCGACGGCTGCCGCACCCGCGTCCTCCGCGATGCGGCCGGCATCGAGGTAGGTGAGGTGGTCGGCGTCGATGCCCTTGCGCATCTTGACGGTGAGCGGGATGTCGCCGGCCGCCTCGACGGCGCGCTCCACGATCTCCCGGAAGAGACCGAGCTTCCAGGGCAGCGCGGATCCGCCGCCCTTGCGGGTCACCTTGGGGACGGGGCATCCGAAGTTCAGGTCGATGTGGTCGGCCCTGTCCTCCTCGGCGATGATGCGCGCGGCGGCCGCGATGGTGACCGGGTCGACGCCGTAGAGCTGGATGGAGCGGGGCTTCTCCGACTCGTGGTGGCGGATGAGGCGCATGGTCTGGGCGTTGCGCTCGACGAGCGCGCGCGACGTGATCATCTCGCTGACGTAGAGGCCACCGCCGTACTCACGGCAGAGACGCCGGAACGCGGTGTTCGTGATGCCCGCCATGGGCGCGAGCACGACCGGCACGCCGATGTCGAGCGCGCCGATGCGCAGGGTGCGCTGGGGGGAGAGAACGGTGGTCACCTCTCGATTCTCCCAGAACGAAACCGGGTCGGATCCGCATGGGGACAGCCCGCCCTAGGCTGAGCACATGAGCGCCCCCGCCGACATCCGCAGCATTCCGTTCACCGCCGCCGACGGCTCGACCGCCACGCTCGGCGACTACGCCGATCAGGTCGTCCTCGTCGTCAACGTCGCCTCGAAGTGCGGCCTCACGCCCCAGTACGAGCAGCTCGAGGAGCTGCAGAGGACGTACGGCGATCGCGGCTTCACGGTGCTGGGCTTCCCCTGCAACCAGTTCCTCGGGCAGGAGCCGGGCTCCATGGAGGAGATCCTCGACTACTGCGCGACCACGTGGGGAGTGAGCTTCCCCATCCAGGACAAGGTGTCCGTGAACGGGTCTCACGCGGCGCCGCTGTACAAGGCCCTGAAGAAGGCCAAGGACGGCGTGGGCCTCGGCGGACCCGTCGCCTGGAACTTCGAGAAGTTCCTCGTGCTGCCCTCGGGCGAGGTCAAGCGCTTCCGGCCCCCGGTGAAGCCCGACGCCCCCGAGATCGTCGAGGCGATCGAGGCCGCGCTGCCGCGCTGAGCCTCAGGCGGCGGGCTCGTCGGCTCCGGTCGGCTGGTCCGCCGCTCCGCCACGCTCCGTCGTGCCGCGGCGCTCCGCCCACACCTGCCGGGCGACCTGCGCGAACGCCTGCGGCGGCTGGGCGCCGCTCACGCCGTAGCGCCCGTCGATGACGAAGAACGGCACGCCGTTGATCCCGTAGGCCCTGGCCTGGTCCTGGTCCGCGCGGACGTCGGCGAGGTGGCGGCCGCTCTCGAGAGCCGCGCGCGCCTCGTCGGCGTCGAGGCCGACCTCCTCGGCGAGCGCCACGAGGTCGTCGATGCGGCCCACGTGCCGGCCCTCCGTGAAGTAGGCGCGCATGAGGCGCTCGGTGAGCTCCAGCTGGCGGCCGTTCGCCTTCGCGAAGTGGATGAGCTCGTGCGCCTTCACGGTGTTCGTGTGCTGGAGCCGGTCGAACCGGTACTCGAGCCCGGCATCGGCGGCGACCCCCGTCACGCGGTCCAGCATCTGCTGGACCTTCTCCACCGGCATGCCCTTGTGACCGGAGAGGAAGTCGACCTCGCTGCCGTCGAAGTCGACGGGCGTGTCGGGAGACAGCTCGAACGAGTGGAACGTCACCTCCACCTGCGGAGCATCGGCGTCGGACGCCGCGTCGGCGAGACCCGCCTCCAGGTTCCGCTTGCCGATGTAGCACCACGGGCAGGCGATATCGCTCCACACGTCGATCTTGATCGCATCCGTCACACCTGCTGAAACCCCGGCCGCCCCGTCGGCATTCCCGGTCATCCGATGGAGGGCGTGTCGACCGCTCCCCCGTAACGGCGGTCGCGGCTGTGGAAGATCCGGATGGCCTCCCACAGATCGGCGCGGGTGAACTCCGGCCAGAGGCGGTCGAGGAAGACCATCTCGGCGTAGGCCGACTCCCACAGCATGAAATTCGACGTGCGCTGCTCCCCGCCGGAGCGGAGGAAGAGGTCGACGTCGGGCATGTCGGCGACGTACAGGCGCTTCGCGATGGCCTTCTCACTGATCGCGGAGGGCTTGAGCCGACCCGCCTTCACCTCTTCGGCGAGCTCGCGCACGGCGTCGACGATCTCGAGCCTGCCGCCGTAGTTGACGCACATCGTGAAGGTCATCGTGCGGTTGCCCGCCGTGAGCTCCTCCGCGGCCTTCAGGTCCTTGATGACCGAGCCCCACAGGCGCGGCCTGCGGCCCGCCCAGCGAATGCGGACATCCCACTCGTTGAGCTGGTCGCGGTACCGGTGCAGGACGATGCGGCTGAAGTTCATGAGGAAGCGCACCTCCTCGGGCGACCGCTTCCAGTTCTCCGTCGAGAAGGCGTACACGGAGAGGTTCTTGACGCCCGCCTGCAGCGCGCCGGCGACGACATCGAGGAGCTGCTCGATGCCCTGCCTGTGCCCGTCGACCCTCGTACGCCCCTGCTGGTTCGCCCACCGCCCGTTGCCGTCCATCACGATCGCGACGTGGTTCGGTACGGGACCCGCGAACGTCGGCGGGGTGAGCCCGGTCCAGTCGAGCGGCTTGTAGGGCTCCGCGTCGCGGTGGGTGTAGGGCTTCGGGCTCATGGGGTCCTTCCGGCCGGGCGGGCGGCGACGTGGCCGAGCGAGCGGATGGCGCGCTCGAGATGGAACTGGGCGTATGCGCTGATGAGGCCGGAGGCCGCGGCGAGAGCGTGCTCGGAGGCCGCGTCGACGTGCTCCCACTCCCCCGCGAGCAGGGCGCGGAGGAGGTCGAGGGCGTCGGGAGCGACGCGGGGGCTGCCCGCGGGGGCGCAGCGGGAGCAGACGAGGCCGCCGAGCTGGGCGACGAACCGGTCGTGAGGACCGGGCGCCCCGCACCGCGCGCAGTCGTCGAGCGCGGGCGCCCATCCCGAGAGCGCGAGCGCCCGGAGCAGGTACGAGCCCATGATGGCGTGGGGCGCGTGCTCGCCGCGCGCGAGCGATCGCAGGGCTCCCACCAGGAGGAAGTACTGCTGGGGTGTCGATTCCGCCTCGCTGATCCGATCGGCCGCCTCGGCCATGGCGCTCGCGGCCGTGTAGCGCTCGTACTCCGCGGCGATGTCGGCCCCGTACGCTCCCAGGGAGTCGGCCTGCTGCACGATGTCGAGGCTGCGGCCGATGTAGAACTGCGCGTCGACCACCATGAAGGGCTCCAGCCGCGCGCCGAACTTGGACGAGGTGCGGCGCACGCCCTTCGCGACGGCTCGGACGCGCCCGTGCTGACGCGTCAGCAGCGTGACGATGCGATCGGCCTCGCCCAGCTTGTGGGTCCGGAGCACGACGGCTTCGTCTCGGTACGTGGGCATCCTCCGATTATCCGCGCTCTGCGCGAGGATGGAGCGGTGACCGAGCCGCTGTTCGCCATCCCGCTGTGGGCGGATCTCCTCGCCGTCGGGCTGGGCGGCATCCAGGGAGCGCTGTTCGCCTCCGGGTTCCGAGGCCGTCAGCGCCTCGACCTCCTCGGCGTCGCCGTCATCGGCACGATGATCGGCATGGGCGGCGGCATCATCCGCGACCTGCTGCTCGGTATGACGCCGGCCACGCTCCAGAGCAACGGGTACCTCGTCACGGCGGTCGGCGCCTCGCTCGTCGGCATGCTGCTCGCCGGCATCTTCGACCGCCTCAACCGCGTCATCGTGCTCCTCGACGCCGTCGTCATCGGGATGTTCGGCGCCTTCGGCACGGGCAAGGCGCTCGCCAACGGCATCCCGCTCATCCCCGCCGTCTTCATCGGGGCGTGCGCCGCGGTCGGCGGGAGCGTCATTCGGGACATCGCGATGGGGCTCCCGGTCGCGATCATGCACGTCGGCTCGCTCTACGCCGTCGCGGCGGTCGGAGGCAACCTCGCGCTCGCGGCGGCGTTCGCGCTCGGCATGCCGATCGTCCCCGCGGCCATCCTCGGCATCGCCCTGACGGCCCTCATCCGCGTGCTCGCGGTCGTGTTCGACCTGTCGCTGCCCGAGCAGCGACGACTCGCGCGCCGACGCGAGTCGCTCGAGACGCGGGGCATCCCCGTGCTGCGTGCCGAGGACGTTCCGGGCGCGCCGGAGACGGGCGCCATCATCCTGCCGCGCGACGACGACGAGCGCCCGACGCGCTGACACGCAGCCGCCGCCGCGGCCCGCACCGCTGGGCGGGGCGGCGCCGGGGGGGCCGGCAGGGGGCGGCGGG
>NZ_JBSHGQ010000073.1:0-7680 GCF_053617895.1 Microbacterium sp. NPDC055683
GCGCTCGCCGCGCCGCGCACGGCCCCCGAAAGGCACTCCATGTCGCTCCTCGCCGAGGCGGCGCCCTCCGCGGCCCCCTCTCCCGTCCGCCCGCCGCGTCGTCCGCGGCGTACGCCGTTCCTCCGCGGACCTGCTCTCCTCCTCCTGCCCGCCGGCGTCGTCGTCGCGGCGCTGACCGGATGGCCGCTCGTCCAGCTCGTCGTCATGTCCTTCCAGGAGTTCGGACGCGCGCAGATCTTCGGCGCGCCGCCTGCGTTCGTCGGGCTCGACAACTACGTCGCGGTGCTCGCCGACCCGCAGTTCTGGGCGGTGCTCTCTCGCAGCGTGGCCTTCTGCCTGGTGAACGTCGCCCTCACGATGGCGCTCGGCGTGGGCGTCGCGGTGCTCATGACGCGGCTCGGCCGCGGCATGAAGGGCCTCGTCTCCATCGGCCTCCTCCTCGCGTGGGCGATGCCGCCCATCTCGGCGACGACGGTGTGGGGCTGGATCTTCGACACCCGCGCGGGGCTCGTGAACCACGTCGTCACGGCGCTCACCCCGTGGGACCTCACGGGCCACTCATGGCTCATCGATCCGCTCGGGTTCTTCTTCGTCGCCACGATCATCGTGACGTGGATGGCCGTGCCCTTCGTCGCCTTCACGACGTTCGCCGCCCTCACCCAGGTGCCCGGCGAGGTGCTCGAGGCGGCGGCGCTCGACGGGGCGACGGGATGGCAGCGCTTCCGGCTCGTGACGGTGCCGTACGTGCGCGGCGTGCTCGTCGTCCTGCTCATCCTGCAGGTCATCTGGGACATGCGCGTCTTCACGCAGATCTACGCGCTGCAGACGATCGGCGGACTCCGCGAGGAGACCAACACGATCGGCGTCTACATCTACGCCACCGCCACGGCGGGCGGCGACCAGGGCGCGGCAGGCGCGATCTCGGTCATCCTGGTCGTGCTCATGATGGCGGTGTCGGGGTACTACGTCGTCCAGACGCTCCGCGACGAGGAGGCCCGCGCATGACCCGGCCGCGTCGCGCCGTCGCGCGCCTCGCCCTCAACGCGGCGGCGGTCGTCGTGTTCGCCGCGAGCGTCTTCCCCGTGTACTGGATGGTCAACTCCTCGCTTCTGCCCGCATCGGCGGTGAGCTCGTCGACGCCGCACTGGTGGCCCGACCTCTTCACGATCGAGAACTACGTCGGCGTCGTCACGGAGCCCTCCGGCAGCATCGCTTTCCTGCCCGCGCTCGGGATGAGCGTGCTCGTCACCCTCGCGGCCGTCGCGTTCGCGCTGCTGTTCGCGTTCCTCGCCGCGCTCGCGCTCAGCCGCTTCCGCTTCCGCAGCCGCCGCGGACTCATCGTCGGCGTCCTCGTGATCCAGATGATCCCCGTCGAGGCGCTCATCATCTCCACCTATCGGGTGCTCGACGGCTGGCAGCTGCTGAACTCGGCCGTCGGTCTCGTCCTCGTGTACGTCGCCATGGTGCTCCCGTTCACGATCTGGACGCTGCGGGGTTTCGTGAACGGGGTCCCGGCCGAGCTGGAGGAGGCTGCGATGGTCGACGGATGCACCCGCATGGGCGCCTTCTGGCGCGTCACGTTCCCGCTGCTCGGGCCGGGTCTCGCCGCGACCGGGGTGTTCGCCTTCATCCAGGCGTGGAACGAGTTCATCTACGCGCTCGTCCTCATGACGCGCCCGGAGGCGCGGACCCTCCCGGTATGGCTGCGCGCGTTCGTCCAGGCGACGAAGGAGACCGACTGGGCGGCGATCATGGCCGGCTCGACGCTCTGCGCGATCCCCGTCGTGATCTTCTTCCTCGTCGTGCAGGGCCGCATGGCCCAGGGCATGGTGGCGGGGGCGGTCAAGGGATGACCGCCCTGCCGACGGCCGTCCGCATCGGGCTCGATGTGGGCGGCACGAAGATCGACGCCGTCGCCCTCGACGACGCGGGTGCCGTGGTGGCGCGCCGCCGCTCCGCGACCCGCGGCGGCGCAGACGGCGTCGTCGACTCGATCCGCGACGCGATCCTCCGCCTCGACCGCGGCGGCGCCGCGATCGCCGCCATCGGGATCGGCGTGCCCGGACAGGCGCACGGTGGGGTCGTCCGTCACGCCGTCAACCTCGGCGTCGAGGAGCTCGCGCTCGCCGACGCCGTCTCGACGCTGTTCGACGTCCCGGTCGCGGTGGAGAACGACGTCAAGGCGGCCGCGCTCGGCGCCCACGCGCTCGGCGACGGCACGGGCTCGCTGGCGCTCCTCAACCTGGGCACGGGCGTCGCGGCGGGCATCGTCGCGGACGGGGCGCTGCTGCGCGGTCGTCACGGCGCCGCGGGCGAGATCGGACACGTCGCCGTCGACCCCGCGGGGCCGTCGTGCCGGTGCGGTCAGACCGGCTGCATCGAGACGCTCGCCGGCGGCGCCGCGGTGTCCGCCCGCTGGGGGCGACCCGGCGACACGGTGCGCGAGATCTTCGACGCGGCCGATGCGGGAGATCCCGCGGCCATCCGCCTGTGCGGCGATGTCGCACGCGGGGCGGCCGCCGCCATCCGCCTGCTCGCCCTCGCGGTCGACCCCGATCGCCTCGTCGTCACGGGCGGAGTCGCCGGCCTCGGTGAGCGGCTGCGCTCCGCGATCGCCGACGAGCTCAGGCGATCGTCCGCGACGTCGCCGTTCCTCCGCTCGCTGCAGCTCGACGCCCGCGTCGAGCTGCTCCCCTCCACGTCCCCCGCCGCGGCGCTCGGCGCCGCACTCCTCGACGCCCGCGTCCTCGTCTGAAAGGCTGGCCCCATGGCCGAGATCATCATCGTCCCCGACGCCGCAGCGGCCGGCGCCCTCGTCGCCGACGAGATCGCGCGGCTCATCCGCACGCGGCCCGACGCCGTGCTGGGGCTCGCCACCGGCTCGACGCCGCTGCCGGTCTACGAGGCGCTCCCGCCGCGCCTCGCCGGAGTCGACGTGTCGCGCGTGCGCGGCTTCGCGCTCGACGAGTACGTCGGCCTCGACCCCGCCCATCCGGAGTCGTACCGCTCCGTCATCACGCGCGAGGTGGTCGAGCCGCTGGGGCTCGAGCCCGCGCTCGTCCGAACGCCCTCCGGCTCGCTCGACGGCATCGCGAACGCGGGGGAGGAGTACGAGGCGGCCATCGCTGCGGCGGGCGGCGTCGACCTGCAGATCCTGGGCATCGGCACGGACGGGCACATCGGCTTCAACGAGCCGGGATCGTCGTTCGCCTCGCGCACGCGCGTGAAGACCCTCACGCGGCAGACGCGCGAGGACAACGCGCGCTTCTTCGACACGATCGACGACGTGCCGATGCACTGCATCACGCAGGGGCTCGGGACCATCCTCGCGGCACGGCACCTCGTCCTGCTCGCCTTCGGGGCGGGCAAGGCGCAGGCCGTCGCGGGCGCCGTCGAGGGGCCGGTCACCGCCTCCCTCCCCGGCTCGGCGATCCAGCTCCATCCGCACGTCACGGTCGTCGTCGACGAGGCGGCCGCCTCCGCCCTCCGAGACGCCGACTACTACCGGTACGCGTGGGAGCACAAGCCCGACTGGCAGGGCATCTGAGGATGACCGCCTTCGAGCTGGCCGTGCAGGATGCGGCCGGCATCGCCGTGGCCGCGCGGGTCGGCGCCGACCGCATCGAGCTCGCCTCGGCGCTCGCCCTCGGCGGAGTGACGCCGTCCCCCGCGCTGATCGAGCGGGCCGTCGCCTCGGGCACGCCCGTGCACGTGCTCGTGCGCCCGCGCGCCGGGGGATTCGCCTACGATGCGGACGACCGCGCGCTCATGGTCGCCGACGTGCGGCGGGCGGTGCGGGAGGGCGCCGCGGGCGTCGTCGTGGGAGGCACGGCGGCCGGTACGGCCGACGCCGACCTCGTGCGCGCGTGCATCGACGCGGCGGACGGACGCGAGGTGACCTTCCACCGCGCCTTCGACACCGTCTCCGACCGGATGGCCGCGCTCGACGCGCTCGCGGAGCTCGGCGTCACGAGGGTGCTCACCTCGGGCGGCGCCTCACGCGCCGTCGACGCCCTGGCGGAGCTGCGCGCGCTCGTCGAGCGCGCGGCCGGTTCCGTGCAGATCATGGCGGGCGGAGGAGTGGACGCCGACACGGCGCGACTCGTCGCGGCCGCGGGCGTCGACGCGGTGCACGCATCGGCGAAGCGCGTCGTGGTCGACGACGTGCCGATCGGCCTGGGTTCCGCGTCGGGTGCGGGCGGCGTCGCCTACGAGACCGCCGACGAGGAGGCCGCCCTGGCCATCCGCCTGGCGCTCGCGAGCTGAGTCGTAGGGCCGAGGGCCCGAACACGGCGAGAGGGCCGGAGGCGTGTGCCTCCGGCCCTCTCGCCGTCATACGCGCGTCAGGCGCGGCGGCGGCGCAGCATCAGCGCGAACGCTCCGGCGAGCCCGAGTCCGAGCGCGGAGGCCGCGAGGACCGTCGTGGTCTCTCCGCCCGTGGGGGCCAGGGGCTTGTCGGGGTTCGACGGCGCAGGGTTCGACGGCGCAGGGGCCGGCGACGAGGGGGCGGGCGTCTCGGCGGGTGCCGGAGCGCTCTCGGTCGGCGACGGCGCCGGCTCGCTCGGGGCGGGCTCCGTCGGCGCGGGCTCGGTGGGTGCCGGCTCCGTCGGGGCGGGCTCGGTGGGCTCCGGCGTGCCGGGGGCGGCGGGCTCCACGACGTCGATCGTCACGGTCGCCGGCTCCGACCACAGCGCTCCGTCGAAGGCCCGGAACGTGAAGCTGGTCTGCCCGAGGAAGCCCTCCGCGGGCGTGAACTGCAGCGCGGCGCCCGAGAGCTCCGACAGGGTGCCGTGCTCGGCGGCGACCTGGTCGACGATCTCGTACGAGAGCGCGTCGGCCGCGGTGTCGGCGTCGGTGGCCGACAGCACGATGTCGAGCGGCGTGTTCACGGTCGTGGAGACCGTCTGCGCCTCGGCGACGGGTGCGGCGATGGAGGCGAAGGAGCCCGACTCGATGACGACCGACGAGTCGTAGATCGCGTCGCCCGCGTCGGCGATCGCGAGCTTGATGTGGTTCGTCTGCCCGGCGTTCACGGGCGCCTCGAACGTGAGCGGCACGGTGAAGCCGTTGAACTGCGTGTCGTACGGCGCCGGCTCGACCGTGTTGTCGCGGAAGAGGTGGTAGTTGATGTCGGGGTTGATCGTGTTCACCGAGATGGGGAACAGCTCGGGCTGCCCGCTGTCGATCAGGGCGTGGTTCTCGCCGTTCACGTAGAAGGCGAAGACGTCGTTGTAGTCCGAGCCGACGTAGTCGAGGTACTCCTCGGAGCCGAACACGTAGGTGAACGTGACGTTCGAGGAGGCGGGCACGAAGTCGAACTCCAGCACCGCGGCGTCCTGCGTCGTGGTCGGCGCCACGATCGCGTCGAGGTCGGTGTCGCCCTCTGCGCCGTTCGACGCCGATGCGGAGGCGGTGTTGTTCGGGCCGAGGATCGACGAGTCGTCGTAGTCCGTCGCGACGAGCGCACCCGTCGAGAGGGCGATGCCGGCGTTGACCTCGAGCGCGGGTCCGAGGCCGTCCACGCGGCCGGCGGCCTCGGGCGCGCCGGTGTACACGATGTTGCTGACCGGGGTGTCGTCGCCCACGAGAGCGGCGACGAGCTGCTCGGCGGTGAGCGTGGTGAGGTCTTCTGCGGTCTGGCCCTCGGAGGCCGACGCCGGCGCGGCGCTGACGGCGAGGAGGGCGATCGACGCCGCGGATGCGGCGGCGAGGACGGTCTTCTTCATGCGGTGATCCCCCGGTGGAACGATGGCGCGACGGCCGTTCGGACGCGCGAGTCGCGTCCTCGGGGAATCATAGGCAACGTTCAGCGCGCGCACAACCTTCGATATGACGCGGCGTGACCGGGGGTTCTCCCGCGCGGGCGGGGGAGCTCATGCCTCCGGCGCGAACACCTTGCCGGGATTGAGGATGCCGTGGGGGTCGAACACGCGCGCGATGTCGCGCTGCAGGCGCCACTGGTCGTCGCCGAGCTCGTCGGCGAGCCAGCGTCGCTTCAGGACGCCGACGCCGTGCTCGCCCGTGAGCGTGCCGCCGAGCCGGAGGGCCGCGCGGAAGAGGTCGTCCGCGGCGTCCCAGACGCGCTGCGGCACCTCCGTGCCGTCGAAGACGAAGTTGGGGTGCAGGTTGCCGTCGCCCGCGTGCGCGACCGTGGGGATGGCGACGCCGTGCCGGCGTTCGACGCGCGCGATCTCGTCGAACATCTCGGGCAGCCGGCTGCGCGGCACGGAGACGTCCTCGATCAGCGCCGTCCCCTGCGCCTCGATGGCGGGGTGCATGGCGCGGCGGAACGCGAGCAGCCGCTCGCCCTCCTCCCTGTCGCGGGTGAGTGAGACGTCGCCGCCCCCGCGCACCAGCACGGCCGCGATCGCCTCCGCCTCGGCCGCCGCCGCCGGGCCGTCGGTCTGCACGGTCAGCTGGGCGGATCCGGGCGCCCCGACGACCTGCCCGAGGTGGGCGCTCACCGCGTCGACCGCTGCCGCGTCGAGGAGCTCCATGACGGCCGGCTGCGCACTCGTCGCCGTGACCGCAGCCGACGCCGCGGCAGCGGCGCGCACGTCGGGGAACACCGCGGTGAGCGTGCAGACCTCGCCCTGGACGAGCCGTCGCAGCTTGAGGGTCGCCCCGACGACGATGCCGAGCGTGCCCTCGGATCCGATGAGGAGAGCCGTAAGGTCGAGCCCCGTGACGCCCTTCACGCTGCGGTGGCCGGTGCGGATGAGGCGCCCGTCGGCGAGCACGACGTCGAGGCCGAGGACGGCGTCGCGGACGACGCCGTACTTCGCGCACAGGAGCCCGCCCGCGCCCGTGGCGATGTTGCCGCCGACCGTCGAGATCGCGCGGCTGGCGGGGTCGGGCGCCCACCACAGTCCGTGCGGCGCGAGGGCGGCGTTCAGATCGGCGTTGACGATACCGGGCTCGACGACCGCGACGAGGTCGTCGGGCGAGACCTCCAGGATCCGGTCCATGCCGCGCAGCGAGAGCGCGATCTCGCCGGCGCCCGCGTTGGCCCCGCCCGCGAGCCCCGTGCCCGCGCCGCGTGCGACGACAGGAGTGCGCGTCTCGTGCGCGATGCGGAGAACCGCCTGCACATCGCCGGTCGACGCGGCGTGCACGACGGCGAGCGGCCGGGCGTCGGCGCGGAAGCCCGACTTGTCGGCGCGAGCGGCCTCGCGGGCGTCCGCTCCGGTGTCGACGCGGTCGCCCAGCGCGGCGCGCAGACGCGCGACCACGTCGGTCATGTCAGCGAGCGGCGGTTGTGGAGGAGGCCCACGACGATCGCGAACACCGCGAACACGAGGCCGGCCCACGGCTGCCCGAGCCCCCACAGCGCGATCGTCGCCGCAAGGAAGATGCACAGCTCCACGACCGCGCGGACGAAGGGGTGCACGGCGACGACGGCCTTCGGCGAGACGAACAGCGCCCACACGATCGCCGCGAGGACGGGCGCCCCGATCCCCACCACGACGTTCCACGGGAACGCCCACGCGAGGAAGCCCCACACGGCCAGGGCGATCACGGCCACGAGCTCGCTCGCGAAGCGGAGCAGATCGAGCACGGTGATGCGGCGCGGGGTGACGCCGGCGGTCGCGGAGGCAGAGGGATCGGGCATGGCCTCCAGTCTAGGCGCGCGGTCGGCCGCCCGCCCCGGGCGGCCGACCGCGGGGGCTCCTGCGGCGG
>NZ_JBSHGQ010000074.1:0-7534 GCF_053617895.1 Microbacterium sp. NPDC055683
GCGAAACCCCGGCCCTCACTTCACGGTGACGGTGATCTCCTTCGTCTCGGTCTCGCCGGCGGCGTTCGCGAGCACGGCTCGGTAGGTGTAGGTGCCGGGCGTGCGCCCGTCGACCTGCGTCGACGCCTGCTGGGCCTGCGGGGTGGCCGCGGTCAGCTCCTGCTCGTCGATCAGCTCGCCGTTCTCGTAGAGGCGGTACGCGGTCGCGTTCGTCCCCCACCAGAGGTTCGCCGTGACGGTGTAGTCGCCGTTGCGGTCCCAGTTGTCGTGCGAGAGCACGGCGGTTCCGGGGTTCGCGTCGGTGACGGTGACGGTGACGGGCTTGCACGGAGTGGTCCCGTGCTGGTTGACGAGCTCGCACGTGTACTCGTACGTTCCGTTGACTCGCCCCGTCACGTCGACGGAGAAGGTCTGCGCCGCAGGAGAGGCGTCCGCGAGGAACGACTCGCTGAGGAGCTCGCCGTTCTCGTAGAGGCGGATGGTGTGGGCGTTCTGCCCGTGCCACAGGTCCATCGTGACGGTGTAGTTGCCGTCCTTCAGGCCGTAGGCCCATCCGCTCGTCGTCGAGAGCACGCCCTTGGCGGGTGCCGCCGTCGCCGGCCCGGGCACGACCTCGGCCGCAGGAGTCTCGGTCGTGTACGCGGCCCGCGGCGCCGCCGGCGTCTCCATGCCCTCGCCGAGGAAGTAGCTCGTGTGCGGGGGCTGGTTGTAGCCGGTCAGCTGCCACGCGACCGCGAGGCGGTACTGCGCGTCCGACAGGAGCGTGCGCAGGCGGTGCTCCGTGACGTCGGTCGTCGTGAAGATCCGCAGCGCCGTCGAGTCGGTCGTGCGGTACACGAGCTCCTCGCGCCAGTCGCCGAAGAGGTCCGCCTGCAGCGAGGGATTGCCCTTGGTGTCGTTGTTCGTGAGCACGCCCTCCGGCTCGAACACGGGCACGGCGACACTGTTCTCGTAGTCCCACTTCGACACGACGGGTGCACCCGTGCGCGTCGCCGTGTCGAACGAGTGGTCGACGATCTCGCTGAGCAGGTCGCCGTCCCACAGCGCCGTGAAGTTGGCGGCGGGGATGGTCGTGGCGATCTCCTCGCCGGCCGCGCTCATCAGGGTGCCCTCGCGGGTGTCCCATGCGCGCGTGCCGCCGACGTTCCAGCCCTCGGCGCCGTCGTAGCGCGGGTCGATGTCGGCCATCGCGCCCCGCCCGGTGTCGCCCGTCGCGGGGACCGACCACAGCACTTCGCCCGTCGCGGCGTCGCGGAACGTCGCTCCGAGGTTGCCCGACGAGCCCATGTCCTCGTGGACGGCGTAGACCTCCAGGCCCTCGCGCGAGGGATCGAAATCGCTCACGTGCTGCGCGTCGCCGTGGCCGAGGCCGGTCGAATAGAGCCCCGTGCCGTCGTCGTCGATCGTGGCCGAGCCGAAGACGATCTCGTCCTTGCCGTCGGCGTCGACGTCGGCTGTGATCATGGCGTGGTTGCCCTGGCCGGCGTACGCCCCGTTGCCCTTCGTCGACGAGTCGAACACCCAGCGCTGGCTGAGGCTCTCGCCGTCGAAGTCGAACGCGGCGACGACGGCACGCGTGTAGTACCCGCGCGAGAAGACCACGCTCGGGTGCTCGCCGTCGAGGTACGCCACGGTCGCGAGGAAGCGGTCGACCCGGTTGCCGTAGCTGTCGCCCCACGAGGCGACGTCGCCGCGGCCGGGCACGTAGTCGATCGTGTCGACGGCGTGCCCCGTCGTTCCCTCGAAGACCGTGAGGTACTCCGGACCCGTGAGGATGTACCCGGAGGAGTTGCGCCAGTCCTTGCTGCCGTCCCCGATGACCGCGCCCTCGCCGTCGGTCGTTCCGTCGGCGGTCTTGACGACCACCTCGGCCACGCCGTCGGAGTTCAGGTCGTAGACCATGGGCTGCGAGTAGTGGGCGCCGGCGCGGATGTTGATGCCGAGGTCGACGCGCCACAGCTGCGTGCCGTCGAGCTCGTAGGCGTCGAGGTACACGTTGCCCGTGTATCCGGCCTGCGAGTTGTCCTTCGAGTTCGACGGGTCCCACTTCACGACGTACTCGAGCTGGCCGTCGCCGTCGAGGTCGGCCACGGACACGTCGTTGGCGCGGTACGAGTACGGCTGGCCGTCCTTCGTGTACGCGTCGGCGGGCTTGTTCAGCGGGATGTCGAGCGACTGGCCGTCGGCCCAGGGGGTGAACTCCTCCGTCGCCCACAGCTGCACGCCGTCCTCGACGATCGCGATGCGGTACGTCGATTCGGTCGTCCCGCCCGCGTCGACGTAGTTCGTCGTGTCGACGATCGGCTCGTCGGTGACGCGCTCGCCGTCGCGGTAGACGTGGAACGCGGCGTCCTGCGCGTCGTCGCCGAGCAGACGCCATCCGACGTACACGCCGCCGTCCTGCGCGACGGCGACGGGTGCGCGGTCGAGGCGCTCGGCCGCGCGGTCGAGCGTCGTGACAGCCGGGGTCGTCACGCTCTCCGACGGCTCCGATGCGCCGCCGGCGTTGACGGCGTGCACGCGGTACGTGTAGGCGATCGTCGTGAGGACGTCCTCGTCGAGGTACGAGGCCTCGTCCGCACGGCCGATGACCTGCCAGTCGCCGTTCTTGTCCTGGCGGCTGACGAGGTAGAACAGGGTGCCGTCCGCGGCATCCCAGGAGAGCGCGACCGAGTTCTTCTGCACGTCTCCGGATGCGAGGCCCGTCGGTGCGGCGGGAGCGGCGACATCCGCGTCGATGATCTCGACCTCGACGCCCACCGACGGCACCGACTCGGCGCCGCGCGCCGTCACGGTGGTGACGGCGTAGGTCGCCGTCTGGCCGGGCTGCGCCGTGTCGTCGACGAGCGAGGTGCCCGCGGTCTCGCCGACGAGCACGGTGCCGTCGGACGTCGTGCGGTACAGGCGGTACGTCGCCGCCTCAGGGGCCTCATCCCACGACAGCGAGACGGTCGCGGTGGCGCCGTCGAAGGCGAGGTCGTCGAGGCGGATGGCCGCCGGCGCCACGAGGATCGGCGTGATCGTCAGGCCGTTGAGGTGGCCCGTGGCGCCCGAGATGACGGTGTTGAGCTGCCCGTCGCTCACGGTGATGCCCTCGACGGCCTTCGTCGTGCTGCTCCTGCTCACGGAGAGGCTGCCCTCGTCGCTGCCCTCGATCTGCACGTTGGTGCGCACGGTACCGAGCAGGTCGCCGGCCGTCACGCTCGCCGCGTACTCGCCGTTCGGCACGTCGACGGCGAACTCGTAGCTGCCGTTGAAGTACGCGACGAAGTCGCGCACGACATCGTCGCCGGCGGCAGATCCGCGGTCGCGGTCGATCATCCCCGTGGCGTCGACGAGGCCGTACCCGCGGTCGGCGGAGTAGATCGTGGAACGGGTGACCTCGGTGTAGCCCGCGCCGACCGGCGCCCCGGCGGGTTGGAAGTCGAACCGGTACGCCGCGCCGCGCGTCGTGGCCGACACGGTCTCGCTGACGGCACCCTCGCCGAGGCCGTTGACGGCGGCGACGCGGAAGTCGTACGCGCCGCCCTCCGCGAGCGAGCCGATGCTCTTCTGCGGCACGGTCGACGTCGCGGCGAGGGAGAAGTCGTCCGCCCCGGCGTCGCTCCGGTAGATGCGGTAGATGTCGGCGCCCTCGGTCGCCTGCCACTCGAGCGACACCGACGTGCTCGTCGTCTCGGCGACGGCGAGGCCGGTGACGGCCGCCGGCAGCTCCGACGGCGTCGTCACCTCGACGGCCGACGAGATCGGAAGCCCGAGCCCGGCGACGCCCTGGGCGACCAGGCGCGCCATCTGGATGGCGCCGTACTCCTGGAAGTGGGTGTTGTCCTGGACGCCGGTCGGCCGGTTCGGGTACACGCCGGCGTCGGCGTAGAGGAAGACCGACTTCGCGGCCTCCGCCCCGATCGAATCGAGATAGGCGCGGCTGGACGCGGAGAGGTCCACGAGCGGCACGTCGAGCTCGTCGGCGACGGCCTTCATGACGGAGACGTACTCGGGGAAGCTCTCGTTGAACAGGCCCGTGTCGGCGTTGACGTCGAGGCGGTTCACGGGCGTGACGAGCACGGGGATGCCGCCGCGCTGACGCGTGCCCTCGACGTAGATGCGGAGGTAGTCGTCGAACTGGTCCGGCGGCGTGTAGCGCTCCGGGACGGACGCGGTGGCGTCGTTGTGGCCGAACTGCACGAAGACGTAGTCGTCGGGACGGACGACGCGGAGGATCTCGTCGAGTCGACCCTGCTCGACGAACGACCGCGACGAGCGGCCCCCGATCGAGCGGTTGTCGACCGCGACCGCGTCGGTGAGGAACTGGTCGAACATCTGACCCCACCCGGCCTGCGGCTCCCAATACGGATCGTACGTCTGCACGGTGGAGTCGCCCGTGAGGTAGGCGGTCGGCGTCGCAGCGGCCTCGCGGGGCGACTGCGGTGTGATGACGATGGCGTTGATGTTGGCGGCCGCCCCCGTGAAGGCGAACGACAGCTGCCCGTCGACGAGCGCGATGTCGTAGTTCATCTCGAGGAACTGACCCGCTGCCTTCGATGTCGTCTGCACCTTCTGGATGCTCTCGCTCGCGATCGCGATCTCGGTCGCGCCGCCCGTGTCGCCCGCGACGATCGAGACGGTGTAGTCGACGTTCGCCAGGTCGACGACGAAGCTCGAGCCGGTGACCGTCGCGAAGTCGCCCGTGAGCGGGTCGCCGCCTCGGTCGGTTTCGGTGACCGTGGCGCCCTCGGCGAAGCCGAAGCCCGCCTCGGGGCTGTACGCCGACGCGGCCGTGACGGCCGTGTAGCCGTCGGCGACGGCGCCCGAGCCGAAGTCGAAGCGGACGGGCTGGCCGGCCGCGGCCGTCTCGGCGGGGGTGGCCGTCGCTCCGGCGGCCGCTGCGGGTGCCGCGGCGGCGCCGAAGCATCCGAGCGCGACGGCGGCGGCGGTGACGAGGGCGGCTGGGCGCGCCGGCGTTCGCCGCGGGGAGGACGCGCCGGCGGGCTCGCCGGCGGTGGGGGTTCTGCCCTTCACATCTGCTCCGATCGTGGGGGAGTCGTGCAGCACTGCACGGAAACGTTTCAGGAAAGCGCTTCCCGGGCACCGTAGCGATGATCGCACGTCGCCGTCAAGACCGAACATGAAACGTTTCGCCGCTTCCCTTCCCCCACTCGCTGCTCTCCGCCCCTTCTCGTCCAACGGATATCCGTTTGACGAAACCCCATCCGTTGACGCCGAATCGGATGGGCTCTCGGCACGCGGATGTGCTCTCGGCTGTCCGCGCGCGCGGGGGCGCGGAGGCAGCGGGGGCGGCGGGCGGCGGGCGGCGGGCGCGCGGGTGGGCGGTCAGCCGCGCGTGGAGGCGCGGACGACGAGCTCGGGGGAGAAGACCTCAGCGCGGGGCGGGCCGCTGTCACCGCGCAGGCGCCCCACCAGCAGCTCGGCGGCGCGGCGGCCCATGGCGCGCGCCGGCTGGCGCACTGACGTGATCGGCACGGCCGCGATCGACGCGAACGGGATGTCGTCGTATCCGACGATGGCGACCTCGCCCGGCACCGAGACGCCCGCCGTGACCAGTCCGTGGACGATGCCGCACGCGAGCTGGTCGTTCGCCGCGAAGACGGCGTCGGGGCGCTCCGACGAGGCCATGGCGGCGATGCGCGCGCCGATCTCGGCGCCGAGGCGCGGCGTCGTGCGCCCCGTGAGCGTGACATCCAGCGACAGGCCGGACTCCTGCGCGAAGGCCGCGGCGCCGCGCAGGCGGTCGCGCGTCTGGCGCACCTCCTCGCGGGCGCCGACGAACGCGATGCGCCGCCTGCCGAGCTCGACGAGGTGGCGCACGGCCATCCGCCCGCCCTCGACGTTGTCGAGCGACACCGAGGGCGTGAGGCCCTTCTCGTCCACGCCGTCGACGAGGGCGGCGGGGATCTGCTGCACCCGCAGGCGCTCGAGCGCCGGCCCCACGTCGCCGAAGGGCGAGATGAGCACGCCCTCCACGTGCGCGTGCTCGAAGAGCTCGAGATAGCTGTTCTCGCGCAGGGCGCTGTCGTCGCTGTTGCCGAGCATGACCTGGTAGCCCGCGGCGGACGTCGCCTCCTCAGCGCCTTCCAGCATCTCGGCGAAGAACGGGTTGCCGATGCTGATGACGGTCATCCCGATGAGCCCGCTGCGCCCGGCGCGCAGCTGCTGCGCCGCGCGCAGCGGGACGTAGCCGAGCTGGTCGACCGCGGCCAGCACGCGCGTGCGCACGCGATCGCTGACGCCATCGGGCTTGTTGAGCGCGTTCGAGACCGAGCTGATCGACACGCCGGCGAGGTCGGCGACGTCGCGGATTCCCGCCCGCTTCATCCGGTCCCCCCGTCCGCCGTCGTCGACGACGGCTCGGTAAACGCTTTACGGACTCAGTGTGGCACAGCGCGATCGTTTGTCAGGCCGAACGATCGCAAGCGGACACCGTGTCGTCAGCGGGTCCGGTCGCGCAGCCAGTCGAGGTGCAGCCTGCGCTGGACGCCCGTGCCGCCCTCGTGGCCGTTGAACGGGTACACCTCGATCGCCTTGTCGTCGCCGGCCCACGCGTTGAACGCCGCGAACACGGTCGACGGCGGGCACGTGGTGTCCATGAGCGCCGCGGAGAACAGGGCGGGCGCCGTCGCGCGCTTCGCGAGGAGCGCGCCGTCGAAGTACGAGAGCGTGCGGTACACCGCCTCCTCGTCGCCTCGGTGGGACTGCAGGTACGTGCGCACCTCGTTGTACGGTGCGGTGTCGACGATCGTCGTGGCGCGCGGGAAGTCGACGAGGAACGGGACGTCGGGGAGAGCGCCCGCGACGTCGGAGCCGAGCGCCGCCGCCGCGATCGTGAGCCCGCCGCCCTGGCTCACTCCGGAGACGAAGACGGGCAGACCGGGGGCGAGCGCATGCGCCGCGTCGACCGCGAGGACGGCGTCGACGTAGGCGCGCCGGTAGTAGTACGACTCGCGGCTCTCGATGCCGCGCGTCAGCACCCCGAGCGCGTGGGACGACGAGCCGTGCGGATCGGGTGTGGCGCCCGGCGCGCCGCTGACGTTCCACGACTGGCCGCGTGTGTCGACGACGAGGCGCGCGAAGCCCGCGAGCGGGTAGGGGCCCGGCTCATGGGCGAAGCCGCGACCGCCGGAGTACCCGATCGACTCCACGACGACGCCGCGGAGCTCGCGCCCCACCGGCACCTGCCACCAGGCGCTCACCGGATCGCCCGCGAAGCCGGCGAACGCGAGGTCGTGCACCTCGACGAGGTCGATGCCCGCGTCGACGCGCTCGAGACGAGGCTGCCATCCGGCCGCGCGAGACGCGGCGAGCGTCTCCTCCCAGAACGCGTCGAAGTCGTCGGGCTCGACGGCGGCGGAGCGGTAGGTGCGCAGCTGGTCGAGCGGCAGGTCGAAAAGCGCCATCGTCGGCGGTCCTCCAGGATCGGTGAGCAGGTCGGCGGCCAGAGCCGATCGCGAGCCTAGCGGGCGGCGGCGGCCGACGCCGACCATCCCGACATACGGCGAGACGCCCGGCCCTCGAAGGC
>NZ_JBSHGQ010000075.1:0-7426 GCF_053617895.1 Microbacterium sp. NPDC055683
GACCCCGGGGTCGCGGCGTGAGAGGACACGCATGCGATCACCCCGTATCGCGCACCCCCGACGGCTCGCCGCCATTCCCCTCCTGCTCGCCCTGATGGCCGGCGGCGCGGCATGCGCTCCCGCCGAGCCGACCTCGTCCGCGGTGGTGCATGTGCCTGCGGACGCGGCGCTGGAGGACGCCGGTGGACTCGTCTCCGACGGCGGGATCATCCTCATCGCCGACGGAACCTACGAGGGGACGCTGGAGGTGTCCGCGGACGACGTCACCGTGCGCGGCGAAAGCCGTGAGGGGGTGATCCTCGACGGCGGCCTCACGGCGAGCAACGGCGTCGTCGGAACGGGCGCGCGCTTCACCGTGGAGAACCTCACCGTGCGCAACTACCTGCAGAACGGAGTCCTCGTCACGGGAGCCACCGACGAGAACGGCGCCGGCGTGGCGCGCGGTCCCGACGGCTACCTTCCCGAGGCGGCGCCCGACCCTGTGCCGGGCTACCTCGTGCAGTTCGTGACCGCGCAGAACAACGGCCTCTATGGCATCTACGCCTTCAACCGCACGGGAGGCGTCATCCGCGACAACCTCGCGAGCGGCGGCTCGGACTCCGGGATCTACGTCGGCCAGTGCGAGGACTGCGACGCGTGGGTGGCGGACAACGTCGTGCAGTGGAATGCCGTCGGCATCGAGCTTGCGAACGCGTCGAACGTCGCCATCACGGGCAACCGCATTGTGGAGAACCGGATCGGCATCACCGTGCTGTCCAACTACCTGGAGGCCCACGGACCCACGCGCGGCGTGCAGATCGCGGGCAACGTGGTCGCCGACAACAACGCGGTCGAGACCCCCGAGCAGGCGTCCGGCGCCTTCGGCACGGGCATCGGCCTGTCGGGCACGGTCGACGCCGTCGTCCGCGCCAACCGCATCTCGGGCCACGAGAACGTCGGCATGTGGATCGCGTCGTCGGAGGATTTCGCCCCGCAGGGCAACCGCGTCGAGGACGACGCGTGGGAGGGCAACGGCCTCGACATCGCGTACGCGCCGTCCGAGCGCGCACCGGGAACCGGCAACTGCGTCCTGCTCGCGCCGGGGACGACCGCCGTTCCCGAGAGCCTCACGTCCGACGGGTGCGCCGACGAACTGCCCGCGGGAACGTACGAGCAGCCGACGGCGCCCGCCGGGATCAGCTTCGCCGATGTCGCCGCTCCCGCCCCCCGTCCAGGGCTCGACGAGGTCGACGACACGCCCCGTTCCCTGGCCGACGACGTGGACCTGCCCGACATCGCCGCGATTGCGGTCCCCGCGGCCGACCTGCTCGAGGCCGCCGGATGAGGCGCCTGCGAACCGCGCGGGCCGCGCTCCTGCTCGTCCCCGCCCTTCTCCTTTCCGCGTGCGGGGCCGGCCTCTCAGAGACTGGAGAGCCGCTGACGCTCGAGCAGTCGGAGGCGCTGGCGCAGGCCCGGTTCCAGCTGGCGACGGAGAGCCCCTTCGTCGCCGTGGTCGCGTCGGGCGCGGAGGACGACGTCGATCGCGTCGTCGCGGAGCTCACGGTCGACGCCGAAGACACGCTCGCCTGGGGAACGCTCGAACGCGGTCCCGAGGGCATCGAGGTGGTCGAGGACATCCTGCTCTCGGCCGAGGGATACGCGACGCGTACATCGGACGGATGGACGGTGCAGCCGTGGACGTCGGGCGGCGCATCGGCGCTCGCGATCGTCTTCTCCCTCACCGCCGACCGGCCGGAGAACGCGCAGCTGCTCCGGCAGTCCGACGCGGCCTACCTCGGCGAGCAGGACTCCCTCGCGGCGTACCGCCTCCCCGCGGAAGACGGTGCGGGGTCGGGCGTGACCCGGCTCTGGCTCGACGACGAGGGGCGCATCGCGCGGCTCGACACGGCGGCCGGCGGTTTCACCGTCGACATCGACCGCGAGGCGGTACCCGAGCCGCGGCCCGCCGAGCTGGACGACATCCTCGGTTCGACCGGTGAGTGAGCAGCGGAGACCGGCGGGCCCCGGTCGACGAGAGCTCTTCACCGCCATCGGCGCCGCAGCCGTGGCCGGGGCGGCGGGATGGGTCCTGCGCGGCACGGAGAACAGCTCGTCGCCGCAGGCCGCGCCCCCGACGGGAGCCCCATCGCCTTCGGCGGAGGGAGTAGCGGGGATCACGTCGCCCTCGGTGCCGCAGCGGCACCTGCACGTGCGAGCGGTCGCCTTCCCGGACGCTGATCCCGACGACATCGTCGCCGCCGGTCGCGCCCTCGCCGCTCTCGCTCCCGAAGCTCCCGACGATGCAGGGGACGTGACGATCACGGTCGGGTACGCCCCCGCCCTCGCACTGCGCGCCTGGCCGGAGCGGGCAGCGCTCGCGCGCGACCTGCCGGTCTTCGCCGGCGACGCCGGCCCCCTCGACGCGGGCGACATCGTCGTGCAGGTCTGCGCTGAGACGGCTGCGGCGGTCCGCGACACGGCCGCCGCCATCCTGGATCATCTCGACGGCGCCGAGATCGTGTGGGAGCGCACCGGATACCGCGACGCCCCCACGGCGCAAGGCACCGCCCGGACGAACACGGGGTTCGTCGACGGCATCGTCAACCCGCGCACTCCTGCGGAACGAAACGAGGGTGTGTGGACGCCGGCGGGTGACACCTATGCGGTCTACCGGCGCATGACCATCGCGCCCGACTTCCTCCGGCTCCCCGTGCCCGATCAGGAGGCGGCGATCGGACGACGGCGCGACTCCGGGGCGCCGTTGTCGGGCGGGGGCGCCATGGACGAGATCGACCTGTTCGCGAAGAGCGCGGCGGGCCGCCCGCTCGTACCGGCCGCTGCCCACGTGCGTCGAGCGCACCCGGCGAACATCGGCCGCCCGCTCATGCTGCGCCGGTCGTACAGCTTCGACCTCGACGAGGGCGCCGGGCTGCTCTTCGCGGCCTTCATGAACGACCCGGAGACGTTCGTCACCACCCAGCACCGTCTCGACGAGATGGACGACCTGATCCGATCGACGTCGACGGATGCCGCCGGGTGCTATTTCGTGCCGGCGGGAGGACGCTGAGAGCTCTTGCGCCGCGCTCGTCCGGACCAAGGAGCGGGTGAAGAAGCGCACTGTCGCGTTATACCGGGCGGACCGGGAGGTCCTACGTGGTGAGGAAGACCATCCACGAGGACGGAGAAGACCATGGACATGACGCCCATCGTCGTCATGAAGGACAGGCTGGGAGACCACGTGTACGCGCGGCTCGGCGAGCTGATCGTCGAGGGGGCGCTCCACCCGGGCCAACGACTGCGCGATCTCGACCTCGCCGCCGAGCTCGGCGTCTCGAGGATGCCCGTGCGCGAGACGCTCATCCGCCTCGAACGGGAGGGCCTCGTCTCGATTGCGGCGAGCCGCACGACGGTCGTGACGGACGTGAGGGACGCCGACCGCACGGCCGTGGCGGGGTTCCTGCGCGGGCAGCTTCCCGCGGTCGCCGAAGCGGCCCTGGCCGACCATCGCGCGCTGGGCGTCATCGAGGCGTCGATGGGGGCGCGGTTCGATGAGTCGGCGCTCGACGCGAGTTCGGCGGCAGATCTAGCGTGGGGCCTGTTCGGTGTCTTCGCCCGCGCTTCGCAGAACCCTTTCTACGAGAGCGTCCTCGGGCACATGGACCTCTTCGTGCGGCGCCTGACGCGGACCATGCCGCCCGCGACCAGCGCCGATCGGGAGCTCCTGTCGCGCATCCGCCGTGCCGCGCGCGATCTCGACGCGGAGCTCGTGCGCGGCCAGGTCGCCCTGCTCGCCGACGCCGTGCGGGCGACGCGGCCCGGCGCTGCCGAGCGGGAGTCGGCATGAACGGTCAAGCCGCGCAGGAGCGTCCTCCCCGGGCATGGTCTGCAGGCGGTGTCGCGGATGAAGGATGTGCCGACGCCGGTTTCGACGGATGCATCGACGCCGATGGCGCGGCCGCTGTCGATTCTGGTATCTCGTTATGGCGCCTCGCGTCGGGGGTTATCGTTCGGGAACCGGCGCACGCGCGCTGAGAGCCGCATGAGGAGGCACCGTGGCAGATACGCAGATCCCCGAACCTGTCGCGTCGTTCGTCGCGGCCGTGAACCGTCATGACGAGGAGCACTTCCTCGCCGCCTTCTCGGACGACGGGGCCGTGGACGACTGGGGCCGCGTCTTCGGGGGAGCCTCGCAGATCAAGGAGTGGAGTGACCGGGAGTTCATCGGCGCGAAAGGCACTCTCGCCGTCGAGAGCGTGGAGGTCACCCCGACAGGCGAGATCGTCGTCACCGGTGACTGGAGGTCGAACTACGCAAACGGGCGGTCGCGGTTCTCCTTCATCGTCGACGGCGCGCAGATCGTCCGCATGACCATCCGAGAAGGCTGAAGCTCTGCCGTCCCGCAGACGGGGCGGCGGCGCCGCGGACCGGGAGGAGAGCACGAATGGATCCGACGGCGATCGAGACCGTCCACGAGCGCCTCTCCGATCACGTCTACGTGCGTCTCAGCGAGCTCATCGTGGACGGGGTGCTCCCTCCTGGTGCGCGAATCAGGGACCAGGACATCGCGACGGACCTGGCCGTCTCGCGATCGCCCGTGCGCGAGGCGCTCTTCCGCCTCGAACGCGAGGGCCTCGTGCGGATGAGCGCGAGCCGCGCCACGGTGGTCACAGAGCTCACCGCGCGCGATATCGCGGCCGCCGGCGTCTTCCTGCGCGGGCAGGTCGAGGTCGCGGCGTCCGCGGCCATTGCACGTCCGGGCGTGCTCGACGCGGTGGGCCGGCTCGCGGCTCGCACCTCGGCCGACCCCGATTCCGACCTCGGCCCCGCGGCGGGCATCGCCTGGGCACTGCACGGCGTGCTCGCCGCCTCGGCCGACTCCCTGCAGAGGTCCGTCCACTCGCATCTCGACGCCTCGATGCGCCGAATCCTGCGTGCCGTCGTCGCCTCGGATCCTGCGATCGTCCGAGGAGCGGTCGCCGATCTCCAGCTCGCCGCGTCGTCGGGCGATCCCGCGCAGGCACATCGGAGCATCCAGGCGATCCTGCACCTGACGCGGCCGTAGGGCGCGGTGGTCGCGCGCTACGCTCGGTGCATGACGCGCGCATCGGCCGCTGCCTGAGGACGTCCGGTGAAGGACAGGAGTCCCGAAGCGCGAGGGTGGGTGCGCCAGAGCCTCGACCGGACCCTCATCACCTCGCAGGTGGGGGCGGTGGCGGCGGCTCAGCCGGCATTGGTCGCAGCCGCGCTCGTCTCGGACCTGCAGGCCCCCGTCGCCCTCGTCATCGCTCTCCATGCGATCGTCCTCATCGCGAACGTCGCCGCGTACCGCGGACGGCTGTCGGCCGTCGCCGGCATCGGGATGTCCTCGGCCGCGTTGGTCGTCGACTGCGCGGTCGCGGTGACGCCGCAGACGCCGCTCGCGCTGCTCGCCCTCGTCGTCACCCCGTTGACGGTCCCCTCGCTGTTCATCATGTTCCGAGGAGCTGTGCCGGTCCTCTCCTCCCTCGCGGTTCTCGCAGGGTCGATGGTGGCCCTGATCACCGTGCATCCCGACTGGGGACGAGTCGTGCAGTCGGTGACGATCTCCTCCCTCACGATGTGCGCGGCCGTCTTCGGGATGATGCGTGCGATCCGCGGCGCGGGCGACGAGGTCGAACGGCGCGATGCCGATGCCGAAGGCGCGCGCCGTGCCCTGCTCCGGTCGCGCGCGGCGCAGGCCGCGGCCGCCGAGCAGGCCAGGCTGCTCCACGACACGGTCGTGAACACCCTCGGCGCGTTCGCCGATGACCGGATCGCGAGCGTGGGATCGGGTCGCGTCCGCGAGCAGGCGCGCGCGGATGCCGCGCGCGCGCGGACGGCGCTCATGGGCGAGGGCGCCACCGAGACGGGGCTCGAAGCCGACGACCTCGAGCCCGCGGTGCCGATCTCCGTCCGTCGGCTCGGTCTCGACGCGTCCAGCGTGCGCGCCGCCGCCGCGCTGTTCGCCGTCGAACGGGTTGCCGCGCTGGCTGCGTGCGTGCGGGAGCTGGTTCTCAACGTCGCCAAGCACTCGGGAGCCGACCACGTCGATGTGCGCGTGGAGCGCGACGGCGACAGGCTCGTCGTCGAGGTCGTTGACGACGGCGTGGGTTTCTCGCCGGCGGATGTGGGAGAGCGCGGTCTCGCCTCGTCGGTGTTCGCGCGGGCCCGAGAGCACCGCATCGAGGTCGAGGTCCATTCGCGGCCCGGCCACGGGACGAGGGCCGTGCTCGTGCTGGCCCCCGTCGTTCCCCCTTCCAACGCCGCGTCGACGGCGGCGCCGGAGGCAGCGCTGATCGTTGACCTGCAGCGTCGCTCGGCGTGGGCGTGCGCGGCGATCCTCATCGCCGCGAGCGCGATCGCGGAGGTGCTGAACCGACTCGCTGTCACTCCGACGCATGCGCTGCTGGCGGTCGTCGCCGCCATCGGGATCGCCGCCCGGCTCGTCTGCGGGAGCACGCGCCATATGCCGCTTTGGCTTGTGACGGTGGCGATCGCAGCGATCCCTGTGACGTGCGCACTGGCACTCTCCTCGGTCGAACTGCGTACCTGGGAGGCGGTCCTCTTCCCGTCGGCGGCACTGACGGTGATCCCCACGCTCCTCCGGGCGACGGCGCGCACGGTCATCCCCTTCGCCGTGTCGCTCGTGCTCACGGTCGCGTCGATGCTCGTGCTGCCCGCCGTGCTCCGCGGCGGCGCGAGGACGGACGAGCTGGGCAGTGCGATGGTGCTCACGGTCGTGGGCCTTGCGCTCATCGTCGCCATCACGACATTCCTGACCCAGCTCGAGGCGTCGGGAGTCCGGCTGGCCGACGCCGAGCGGCGTCTCCGTCGGGATGAGGACGAGCGCCTCGCCCGCGACGCGGCCGCGGTGACGCGCTCCCGGTGGACAGCGGCAGGAGTGGAACGCGCACTCGATCTGCTCGATGAGATCGCGGATGGACGGCGCGACCTGAGCGACGAGGCCTCGCGTGCGGCGTGCGCACTCGAGGAGCGCCATCTGCGTCAGCTGATCGTCCTCCCCGTGGGCGGCGGCCCGCTCAGCTGGTGGCTCGCTCTTGCCGTCACGACGGCGCGATCGCGGGGGCTGCACGTGCAGGTGCGCGTCCCCGAGACGGACGACTTCGAGCCGGCGCTCGCCGAGGCGCTCGGGCGGTTCGTGGTGCGGATGATCGAGCAGACCGCGCCCGGCGACGAGGTTCAGATCACGGTCGTCGAGCACGACGGTGGGCCGCGTCTGTTCCTCGTCGGGGAGCGGCTGCCCGGGATCGGTCACGACGATGCCGACCTCGCGGTCGTGCGGAGGGCGTTCGGAGCGCAGACGATGATCGAGGTCGGGCCCGCGCACTGAGCCCGCGGCCGGTGGCGATCGCGGATCGCGAGGGCGGGCGGCGACGGAGAAAGACGTGGGCGCCGCAGATCTCTCTGC
>NZ_JBSHGQ010000076.1:0-6822 GCF_053617895.1 Microbacterium sp. NPDC055683
CAGTACCCCGGTCGCACCCGCCCCCCCCCCCCCCCGCGGGCCCGAGGAGGATCAGGTGTACCAGGTCGGCTCGGGATCCTTGCCGAGCAGGGCGTACTCGCCCACCTCCCGCTTCTTGTAGGGGATCGGGTCGTGCAGCGTGTGCGTGCGCAGGTTCCGCCAGTGGATGTCGAGCCCGACGGCGTTCGCGGTCGCCCGCGCCCCCGTCAGCTCGAACACCTTCGTCGCCGCCTCCAGCCCGTCCTCCGCGATGCGCAGCTTCGCGGCGGCGATGCGGGCGGCGATGCGACCGCGACGCTCCGGCGTGAGCTCCTCCCGCGGCGCGTGCAGGGCGGCGGAGATCTCGGCTCCGGCGGCGTCGACGAGCGCTTCGTCGGCCCACAGCTTCGACTGGATCTGGCCGTACCCCTCCAGCACGTACCACTCGTCGACGGCGCGCTCCTTGTCGTCACCGCCGTAGGGCCATGCCCTGCTGTGCTCGCGGGTGTAGCCGGCGGCCTGGTCGAGGGCGCCCTGCGCGATCCCGAGGTAGAAGTTCGCGAACACGAGCTGGATCGCCGGGACGTTCAGGGTGTTGTAGACGAGGGGCTGGAACACCCTGTCGACGAAGCCCGCTGCGCCGCTCCAGTCGACGCGGACGTCGCGGATCTCGACCGAGCCCGACTCCGTGAGCCGCTGGCCGAGGTTGTCCCAGTCGCGGGCGAACACGATGCCCTCCTGGTCGGTCGGCACGATGGCGAAGATGTGCGTGTCCGTCCCCTGGAGCACGCCCTCGAGCACCGTGAGGTCGGAGACGACGCCGCCCGTCGAGAACGACTTGCGTCCCGAGAAGACCAGCTCGTCGCCGTCCTCCGTGACGACGAGGTCGGCGTCGCGGGGGTTGACGGCGCCGCCGAACAGGAGCCGGCCCTCGGTGTAGAGCTGCTCGACCGCGGCGATCTGGGCATCCGTTCCGACGAGGCGCACGGCCCACGCCCACAGGTAGTGGTAGCCGAGGAGCTGCCCGATCGAGCCGTCGCCGCGCGCGATCTCGCGGATGACGCGGTACGCGGTCTCCCAGGTCTGTCCGCCGCCGCCGTGCGCGGCGGGTCCGAGCAGGGTGACGAGG
The DNA here is from genome assembly GCF_053617895.1 of Microbacterium sp. NPDC055683. Classification (NCBI taxonomy): domain Bacteria; kingdom Bacillati; phylum Actinomycetota; class Actinomycetes; order Micrococcales; family Microbacteriaceae; genus Microbacterium; species Microbacterium sp. NPDC055683. Next base: position 1,109 of record NZ_JBSHGQ010000076.1, read on the forward strand.
CCGCTCTCCTTGAGCAGGCCGACCTCGGCACCGGGCGGCGCGCCGGCCCGGTCGCGCGCGAGCGCGTCGGCGGCGAGGACGGCGGCGACCTCGCGGGCGCGGGCGATCCATCCGGTGGCGTCGCGCGGCGTGTCGGCCCAGGCGGGGTGTCGGTGCGTCGTGGGGTCGGGGGCGATGAGGGTCATCGTGAGTGCTCCTTTCGCGGGCGGGTGCCGATGAGCGGCGGTGCCGAACAGTGAAGCAGCGGACGAGCCGGTGCGCGCCAGGATGACGCGGGATTGCCGGCGCGATCGGCGATCGTGATGGGCACCGATCGGATGGCGCGTTCACCGCGCAGACACCGGAGCGCTCGCGACACGACACCGCGCGGGGCCCCGGCCGTCACCGCGCCCGCGTAGCTTCGCGGGTCGTGCGCGTCGCCCGAGCGCGCCGTCCCATCCGCACCGGAGGATCTCCCATGTCACGTCGTCACGTGTTCGCCTCGCTCGGCCTGCTGGCCGTCTCGTCCCTCGCCCTCGCGGGCTGCGCCTCCGCCGCCTCGTCCGACGCCGAGGCGTCGGACGGCGTCGAAGCCGCGGCCGCGACGAGCCTGGACGACTTCGGCTCGTTCGAAGCGCTCGAGGAGGCGGCCAAGGCGGAGGGCGCGCTCAACGTCATCGCCCTGCCGCGCGACTGGGCGAACTACGGCGAGATCCTCGACCTGTTCGCCGAGCGCTACCCCGAGATCGCGATCGAGGAGCAGTCGCCCGACGTCTCGAGCGCCGAGGAGATCCAGGCCGCCGAGGCGAACGCCGGCCTCGACACGGCTCCCGACGTGTTCGACCTCGGCCTCACGGTCGCGCTCCAGAACACCGACGCGTTCGCCCCGTACCAGGTCGAGACGTGGGACGACATCCCCGAGGAGCTGAAGCACCCCGACGGCCTCTTCGTCGGCGACTACGGCGGGTACATGTCGATCGGCTACGACTCCGCGCAGTTCGACGAGCCCACGTCGCTCGACGACCTGCTGGGCTCCGACTTCGCAGGGTCCGTCGCGATCAACGGCGATCCGACGCAGGCGGGCGCCGCGTTCGCCGCCGTCGGACTCGCGACCGTGCAGTCGGGCGGCACGCTCGACGACTTCCAGCCCGGCATCGACTTCTTCTCGGAGCTCAACGCCGCGGGCAACCTGCTGAAGGTCGACGTCACGTCGGCCACGGTGGCGTCCGGCGAGACGCCGGTCGTCTTCGACTGGGACTACCTCAACGCCGCGCACGGCGCGGAGAACCCGGACTGGAAGACGGTCGTGCTCGACGGCACCGGGTACGCGGGCTACTACAACCAGGCCATCTACGCGGATGCCCCGCACCCCGCCGCCGCGCGGCTGTGGCAGGAGTTCCTCTACAGCGACGAGGTGCAGAACCTGTGGCTGAAGGGCGGCGCGCGTCCCGTCCGCGCGGACGCCATGGCGGCAGCCGGCACGATCGACGAGGAGCTCTACGCCGCGCTCCCCGAGTCGCCCGCCGAGACGGTCGTCCCGACCGAGCAGCAGTCGGCCGACGCCGGCACGCTGCTCGGCGAGTCGTGGGCCTCGGCCGTCGAGTGACGACCGCCCTGCTCGAGCGCGAGGCGCCGGCCATCCCGCCGGCGCCTCGCGCCCGTGCGCGCCGCCGCCTCGATCCCGCCGCGATCGGCCTCGTGCCGTTCGCCGTCTACGTCATCGTCTTCCTGCTCGTCCCGACCGGGATCGCGCTCGGCACGGGGTTCGTCGACGGCGAGGGGGCGTTCACGCTCGACAACCTCGCCGGTCTCGCCGAGCCGACCATCCTGCGCACGTTCGGCAACTCGCTGTGGCTCTCCGCCCTGACGGCCGTGGTCGGAGCGGTCGTCGGCGCCCTCGCGTGCTACGCCATGCTGGGGCTGCCCGAGGGCGGTCGGGTGCGGGTCGCCGTCGACGCCGCGGCGAGCGTGCTCGCGCAGTTCGGCGGCGTCATGCTCGCGTTCGCCTTCATCGCCACGCTCGGGGCCCAGGGCCTCGTGACCTCGCTCATCCTGGATGCCACGGGCGTCGACATCCACGCGGGCGGCAACTGGCTCTATGCGCTGCCGGGTCTCGTGCCGGTCTACACGTACTTCCAGGTGCCGCTCATGATCATCACGTTCATGCCGGCGATGACGGCGCTCAAGCCCGCGTGGGCGGAGGCCAACCTCACGCTGGGCGGAACGCGCCTCGGCTTCTGGCGGCTCATCGCGATCCCCGTGCTCGCGCCCGCCTTCCTCGCGAGCCTGCTCCTGCTCTTCGCGAACGCCTTCTCCTCGTACGCCACCGCCGCCGCGCTCGCGAGCCAGGGGGCGCAGATCGTCCCGCTGCAGATCCGCGCCGCGCTCACGAGCGAGACCGTGCTCGGTCGGGAGAACCTCGCCGGGGCGCTCGCGCTCGGGATGATCGTCGTCGTCTCCGTCTGCATGTGGGGGTACTCCGCCATCCAGGGCAGGGCGGCGAGGTGGCAGCGATGAGCGCGGCGTCCTTCGCTCCGCGCGTCGCCGTGCGCTGGACCATCGGCCTCGCCATCCTCGCCGTCTTCGCCATCCCCCTCGTCTCCATGGTCGAGTACTCGCTGCGGGACGGCGACGGGTACTCCGCCGTGCACTGGGCGGCGCTGCTCGACCCCGCGCAGGCGTCGACCTACCGGCCGATCTGGACGGGGCTCGCGAACTCGGCCGCGCTCGCGGCGGTGACGGTCGGCATCGTCCTCGTGCTCGTGGCGCCCACGGTCGTGCTCGTGAACCTGCGGTTCCCGCGTCTGCGGCGGATCTTCGAGTTCGTCGTGCTCCTGCCGATCTCGATCCCGGCGATCGTGGTCGTCGTGGGGCTCGCGCCGATCTACCAGTCGATCGGTCGCGCGGTCGGCACGGGCGTGTGGACGCTCGCCTTCGCCTACGGCATCACCGTGCTGCCCTTCGCGTACCGCGCCATCCAGGCGTCGGTCGACGCCGTCGACCTCCCCACGCTCTCGGAGGCCGCGCGGACGCTCGGCTCCGGATGGACGACGACGCTGCTCCGCGTCATCGCCCCCAACCTCAGGCAGGGGCTGCTCGCCGCGTCGCTCATCTCGATCGCCGTCGTCCTGGGGGAGTACACGATCGCCTCCATCCTGGGGCGGCAGAACCTGCAGACGGCGCTCGTCGTCGTCGGGAAGCAGGATCCGTGGGCGCCCGTCATCCTCTCGCTGCTCTCGCTCGTCTTCGCGTTCGCCCTGCTCGTCGTCATCGGCCTCGCCGGCCGCGCCCGCTCCGGAAAGGCCCGCTCATGACCCTCGACACCATCGAGACCGAGGAGAACGCCGTGCTCTCCGCCCGCGGAGAGGGCGTTCCCGTCGCCTTCGAGGGGGTCGTGAAGGAGTACGGCGCGACACGCGTCCTCCACGGCGTCGACCTCGACGTGCGCCCCGGGGAGTTCCTCTCGCTCCTCGGGCCGTCGGGCTGCGGCAAGACGACCCTGCTGCGCATCCTCGCCGGGCTCGAGCAGGCCACGGGCGGCGTCGTGCGGATCGGCGGCGCCGACGTCTCGGCCGTGCCGACGAACAAGCGCGACCTCGGGATGGTGTTCCAGGCGTACTCGCTCTTCCCGCACCTCACGGTGCGGCAGAACACGGCGTTCGGGCTCGAGCGCCGTCGCGTCGAGAAGCGGGCGACGGCGTCCCGGGCGTCCGACGCCCTCGCGCTCGTGGGCCTCGCGCACCTCGCCGACCGGTACCCTCACCAGCTCTCCGGCGGGCAGCAGCAGCGCGTCGCCCTCGCGCGCGCGATCGTCACGGAGCCGCGCGTGCTGCTGCTCGACGAGCCGCTCTCGGCGCTCGACGCGAAGGTGCGCGTTCAGCTGCGCGACGAGATCCGGCGGCTGCAGCTGCGCCTGGGCATCACCACGGTGTTCGTCACGCACGACCAGGAGGAGGCGCTCGCCGTCTCCGACCGCATCGCCGTCATGGACGCCGGGCGCATCGACCAGGTCGGTTCACCCGAGGACCTCTACCTGCGGCCCGCGACGCCGCACGTGGCGGCGTTCGTCGGCCTGTCGTCGATCGTGCCCGCTGTCGTGGCGGGCGGGCACGCGACGGTGCTCGGCACCGTGCTGCCCGTGGTCGGCGAGGCCGCAGACGGCGCGGCCGAGGCCTTCATCCGTCCCGAGAACGTGCGACTGGGCGGCCCCGTCGCGGGGACCGTCGTCGAGTCGACGTTCCTCGGCAGCGTGCGCCGCTCGGTCGTGCGGGTGCCGACGACGGACGGCGCGGCGCTGCTGCACGTGCAGCACGCCGCGTCCGAGCGCCTGGCGTTCGACGAGCGGGTGACGCTCGCCATCGAGCCCGTGCCGGTGGTCGTGCGGCCCGCATAGGGTGAGAGGGTGAGCACCCTCGACGCACGCGACATCCCCGCCGACCGGACCTCCCACGACAGGCTCGCCCACGCGGGGCTCGACTACCGCGCGATCGACGCGGCCGACAGCGCGGCGTTCCAGCGCACCATCCAGGCCGTCTCCCGCGGGTTCCTCGGCCCCGAGGTCTCCGAGACGTCGTCCGAAGAGCAGCGCGAGGCGCTCGGGTACCGGCGCTTCACGGGCGTCTTCGACGCGGCATCGGCGCAGCACGACGTGCCGGTCGCGACGGTCGACTCGTGGATCACGCCGCTCACCGTTCCCGGTGGAGAGCTCGACACCTGGGCGATCAGCGGCGTGACGGTCGCGGGGACGCACCGTCGACGCGGCATCGCGCGGGCCATGCTCGAGGGCGAGCTGCGGTCGGCCGCGGCGGCGGGCGTGGCGATGGCCGGCCTGACCGTCAGCGAGACGACGATCTACGGCCGGTACGGCTTCGGCTCCGCCGTGCCCATGAGCTCGTGGACCATCGACACGCGCCGTGCCGGCTGGGCCGGATACGAGCCGTCGGGGCGCATCGAGTTCGTGTCGCGCGAGCAGCTCGCCGCCGACCTCGGCGCGGTGCACGAGCGGGCGCGCACGCAGCGCGCGGGGCAGCTGCCCGGATGGCCCCGCCGCTGGCAGCAGGCGGCGGGCCTGACGATCGACGACAAGGACGGCGACCACGTGCGCGGCGTGCGCGTCGTCGACGCCGACGGCGGTGTCCGCGGCGCCATGGCGTACCGCGTCTTCGAGAGCGACGGGGATTTCGCCGGAGCCAGGCTCGCCATCCGCATGCTCTTCGCGGACACGGCGGATGCGACGGCGGCTCTCTGGCGCTTCGCCGTGCAGCACGACCTGGTGGGCGAGGTGACGGCGCAGCTCCGGCCGATCGACGACCCCGTGCGCTGGCTCGTGCACGACGAACGCGGGGCCGTCCAGACCATCCGCGATCACGGATGGCTGCGCATCCTCGACGTGCCGCGCGCGCTCACGGCGCGCACCTACTCGGCCGCGGCGGCCGCGACGATCGCCCTGACGGATCCGCTCGACCTCGCGAGCGGGGCATGGCGGGTCGAGATCGGAGCGGACGGCCGCGCGCACGTGGAGCGCACGACGGCCGAACCCGACCTGCGGCTCGATGTCGCGCAGCTGTCGGCCGCCTACCTGGGCGGCGTGCCGCTGACGGGTCTGCTCGCGGCCGGCTGGGGGGCGGGATCGCCCGATGTCGCCGCGGCGCTCGATCTCGCGCTGCGCCCTGCGCAGCCTCCCGCGCTCGGCATCTGGTACTGACAGAAGCGGCCGGCCACCCCGAGGGGTGGCC
>NZ_JBSHGQ010000077.1:0-4264 GCF_053617895.1 Microbacterium sp. NPDC055683
CGCCGGGGCTTCGTCGTGGCGTCTCAGGCCGCCTGCGCGACGACCGCGGAGATGGCCGACTGGAAGAACGTGAGGCCGTCGACTCCCGAGCGCATGGCGGCCGGCGTCCCGGGGCCGAAGCCGGGCTCGACGGCGTGCTCGGGGTGCGGCATGAGGCCCACGACGTTGCCGCGCTCGTTGACGAGGCCCGCGATGTCGTTCAGAGAGCCGTTCGGGTTCACGCCGAGATAGCGGAAGGCCACCTGGCCCTCGCCCTCGATGCGCTTGAGCGTCTCGTCGTCGGCGATGTATCCGCCGTCGGCGTTCTTCAGCGGGATGACGATCTCGGCGCCCTTGTCGAAGCCGTTCGTCCACGCGGTGTCGGCGTTCTCGACGCGCAGGCGCTGGTCGCGGCGGATGAACTGCTGGTGCGCGTTGCGGATGAGCCCGCCCGGAAGCAGGTGCGCCTCGACGAGCATCTGGAAGCCGTTGCAGATGCCGAGGACGGGCACGCCCTTGGCCGCGGCGTCCTTCACCTCCGACATGATCGGCGCGAGCGCCGCGATCGCCCCGGCGCGCAGGTAGTCGCCGTAGGAGAAGCCGCCGGGCAGGATGACGGCGTCGACGCCCTGCAGGTCGTGGGAACCGTGCCAGAGGGCGACGGGCTCGCCGCCGGCGACGCGCACGGCGCGCTGCGCGTCGCGGTCGTCGAGCGAGCCGGGGAACGTGATGACGCCGATGCGGGCGGTCATTCGACGACCGCCACGTTCACGACGTCCTCGATGACGGCGTTGGAGAGGATCTCATCCGCGATCGCCTTCGCCTCGGCGAGCACCTCGTCGGTGACCTCGCCGTCGACGGTCAGCTCGATGCGCTTGCCGATGCGCACGTTCTGGAAGGCGCCGTGCCCGAGCCGGGCGAGCGATCCGGTGACCGCCTTGCCCTGCGGGTCCAGCAGCTCGGCCTTGGGCATGACGTCGACGACGATGGTGGGCATGAGATGAGCTCCGGATGTCGCGGGAGGGGGATCGCCACCATTCTAGTCGGCGCGCGTCACCCGCCCGCCCGGCTCAGCGTCCGACCGCGTACCCTTGCGCACCGCGCGGGTTGGCGGCCGCCCCGAGGATGCCCGTGGCGGGGTCGCGCGTGACGGCCGAGAGGCGCCCGAGCGCCCAGTCTCCGGCGCGCGTCACGACGTGGCCGCGCCGCTCGAGCCCCGAGATGACGTCGTCGCCGAGCCGGTCCTCCACGATCGCCCCGCCCGGCGTCCCCGTCCGGGGCCAGAACGATCCCGGGAACGACGTCGTGTGGAAGGCGGGCGCGTCGATCGCCTGCTGCGGCGACCATCCTCCGGCGAGCACCCTCAGCAGGAACAGCAGCTGCCACTGGTCCTGCTGATCGCCGCCCGGCGATCCCAGTGCCATCACGGGCTCGGCGTCGCGCAGCACGAGCGTCGGTGTGAGCGTCGTGCGCGGACGGTCGCCCGGCCGCAGCGCCGTCGGCGAGCCCTCGTCGAGCCACGTCATCTGCAGCCTCGTGCCGAGGCAGAACCCGAGCCCGGGGATCGTGGGCGACGACTGCAGCCATCCGCCCGACGGCGTCGCCGAGACGATGTTCCCCCACCGGTCCACGACGTCGATGTGGCATGTGTCGCCGCGGGCGACGCCGTCGCGACCGGTGGGCAGCTCGCTCGTCACGCGCACCGTCGGCTCCCCGACGCCCGCGGCCGTCGTCGTCTGCGTTCGAAGCGCCGGGATGGCCGGGGCCGGCCGACCCGGCACGGCTCCTGGGCGCAGGTCGAGCGATGCCTGCTCGCCGATGAGCTCGCGTCGCCCGCGTGCATATTCCGCGGAGAGCATGTGCTCGAGCTCGACAGGAGAGAGGCCTTCGCCGTACCAGGCTTCGCGGTCGGCGAGCGCGAGCTTCTGCGCCTCCAGGATCGTGTGCGCCCCGACCTCCGTCGACGGATCGAGGTGCGCGTCGTCGAAGCCGTCGAGGATGGCGAGGGACTGGAGGAGCGCAGGACCCTGGCCCCACGCGCCCGTCTTCGCGATCGTGTACCCGCGGAACCGCGCCGTGGCAGGCGTCTCGTACGACGCCTCGAAGCGGGCGAGGTCGGCCGCGGTCAGCACGCCCGCGTGGTCCCGCCCGTCGGAGTGCCGGTGCGGCGTGCCGACGAAGCCCTCGACCGCCCGGCCGACGATGTCGCGCCATCTCGCGCGAGCGGCGTCGATGCGCGCTCCGCGATCGGCGCCCGTCGCGGCGGCGACGACGTCGTCGAGCACGTCGGCGTAGACGGGGTTGCCGACGAGATCGCCTGGCCGGGGGAGGCGGCCGCGCGGCATCCACCGGGCGGCGGAGGTGGGCCAGTGGTCGCGGAAGAGCTCCGCGACGCCGCGGATGGTCGACACGACGTTCCGCAGCACGGGATGGCCGTCTCGCGCATACCCGACGGCGTACGCGAGCACGTCGCCGAGCTCCCACGTGCCGTGGTCGCGCAAGAGCAGGAGCCAGGCGTCGACCGCTCCCGGCACCGTGGCCGCCAGGGCGCCCGCGCCGGGGACGAGATCGAGGCCCTCGGCGCGGTAGTGCGCGATCGTCGCGCCCGCAGGGGCGGGGCCCTGGCCGACGAGCACGCGCGGGGCCGATCCCGACGTGGCGAAGATCGCGACGACATCGCCGCCCGGCCCGTTGAGGTGGGGCTCCACGACGTGGAGGACGAACGCGCCGGCGACGACGGCGTCGAAGGCGTTGCCGCCCCGCTCGAGCACGGCCTGCGCGACCGTCGACACCGTGCCGTGCGTCGACGCGGCCATCCCGAACGTGCCGGCGAGGTCGGGGCGGGTCGTGAAGGTGGGGGGAGCGGTGAACGGCATTCCGCCAGCCTGTCATCCGAAGGATGACTTGACGAGCGTGAGAGCGCTCCCATAGAGTGCCGTGTCAGGCCGTGGGAGCGCTCTCACATGGCCATCCCGCACCCACCACAAAGGAGTGACTGTGTCCACTCGTGCCCTCCGCCGCGGCGCTGCCGCGGTCAGCGCCCTCGCGATCGGCGGCCTCGCGCTCGCCGGCTGCTCCGGATCGGACGACGCCGCCCAGCCGGCAGATCCGGATGCCCCCGTCGAGATCACGATCTCGACCTTCAACGACTTCGGCTACACCGACGAGCTCCTCCAGGAGTACATGGACGAGCACCCGAACGTGACGATCGTCCACAACAAGGCCGCCACGTCGAACGACGCCCGCGCGAACTTCTTCCAGAAGCTCGGCAACACCGGCCTCGCCGACATCGAGGCCGTCGAGATCGACTGGTTCTCGGAGATGATGCAGTACGCCGACCTGCTCGCTCCCGTCCCCGCCGACCTCGAGGGACGCTGGCTCGACTGGAAGGAGGCCGCCGCGACGGACGCGGACGGCAACCTCGTCGCCTACGGCACCGACATCGGCCCCCAGGCGGTCTGCTACCGCGAGGACCTGTTCGAATCGGCCGGCCTCCCCACCGACCCCGCCGAGGTCGCCGGGCTCTTCACGACGTGGGACGACTTCTTCACGGTCGGCCAGGAGTACGTCGACACGACGGGCACGCCCTTCATCGACTCCGCGAACTCCGTCCTCCAGGGGCTCATGAACCAGATCGAGGTCACCTACGAGGAGGCCGACGGCACGGTGGTCGCCACCGAGAACCCCGACGTGCAGGAGGCGTACGAGACCGTCGTCGAGAAGGCCGTTCCGATCGCGGCCTACGCCGGTCAGTGGAGCGAGGACTGGTACGCCTCGATGGCGAACGGCGAGTTCGCCGCCATGCTCTGCCCCGGATGGATGCACGGCATCATCGCGGGCGAGGCTCCCGACGTCGACGGCTGGAACATCGCCGACGTCTTCCCCGGTGGCGGCGGCAACTGGGGCGGCTCCTACCTCGTGATCCCGGCCAACGGCGAGAACGTCGCCGCCGCGCAGGAGCTCGCCGACTGGCTGACGTCCCCTGAGACGCAGATCGAGGCGTTCGTCAACGCCGGGACGTTCCCGAGCCAGCCCGACGCGTACGAGAGCGCCGACCTCACCGGCTTCACGAACCCCTACTTCAACGACGCGCCGACGGGCGAGATCGGCATCGAGCGCGCCGAGGCGGTCACCGTCTCCCCCGTCAAGGGGCCGAAGTACTTCCAGTTCCACGATGCGCTGCAGAACGCCGTGACGCGGGTGTTCGACGGCATCGAGGACGAGCAGACCAGCTGGGACACCTGGGTCGCCGAGGTCTCGGCCTTCTGACCCGAGGGGGTGCGGG
>NZ_JBSHGQ010000078.1:0-4180 GCF_053617895.1 Microbacterium sp. NPDC055683
GATCGGACCGGGCGCCCTCCTGCGCGCGCGGCAGTGTCACATGTTGATGAAGTGACCGAGGAGACCGTGGAAGCCCTCCTGCAGCGTCTCCGAGAGCGTCGGGTGCGTGTGCACGTTGCGGGCCGCCTCGACGGCCGTGATGTCCCACTTCTGCGCGAGCGTCAGCTCGGGCAGGAGCTCCGACACGTCGGGGCCGATGAGGTGGGCGCCGATGAGCTCGAGGTGCTCGGCGTCGGCGATGAGCTTGACGAACCCGACGGGCTCGCCCAGGCCGTTGGCCTTGCCGTTCGCGCTGAACGGGAACTTCGCGACCTTGATCTCGCGTCCCTCGGCGCGCGCCTGCTCCTCGGTGAGGCCGAAGCTCGCGACCTGCGGCGAGCAGAACGTCGCCCGCGGCATCATCCGGTAGTCGCCGAGCGGCATCGTCTCGGCCTTGCCGATGGTCTCGGCCGCGACGACGGCCTGCGCCTCCGCCACGTGCGCGAGCTGCAGCTTCGCCGTCACGTCGCCGATGGCGTAGATGCCCTCGACGTTCGTGCGCATGAAGTCGTCGATCGCGATGGCACCGCGCTCGGTGAGCTGCACGCCCGTGTTCTCGAGGCCGAAGCCCGAGACGTTCGGCGCGAAGCCGACCGACATGAGCACCTTGCCCGCCGTGATCTCGCCGGCCACGCCGTCGCGCGACTCGTACGTGACGTGCACGGAGGAGCCGTTGTCCGTGACGGTCTTGACGGCGGTCGACGTGAGGATGTCGATGCCGTACTTCTTGTACTGCTTCTGGATCTCCTTCGAGACCTCGACGTCCTCGTTGGGGAGGGCGCGGTCGAGGAACTCGACGATCGTGACCTTGACGCCGTAGTTCGACAGGACGTACGCGAACTCCATGCCGATGGCGCCGGCGCCGACGATGACGATGGACTCGGGCAGCTCGCGCGTGAGGATCTGCTCCTCGTACGTGACGACGTTCTCGCTGAGCTGCACGCCCGGCAGGAGGCGCACGGTCGAGCCGGTCGCGATGATCACGTTGTCGAACGTGACCTCCTCGCTCGTGCCGTCCGACTTCGCGACGGAGATCGCCTTGGGGCCCGTGAACGTGCCGCGACCCTCGTACTCCACGACCTTGTTCTTCTTCATGAGGAAGTGGATGCCCTTGACGTGCGTGTCCGCGACCTTGCGGCTGCGGTCGAACGCCGCGCCGAAGTCGAAGTGCACATCGCCCGAGATGCCGAACAGGTCGGCCTTGTGGGTGAAGGTGTGGGCGATCTCGGCGTTCTTCAGGAGCGCCTTCGAGGGGATGCAGCCCACGTTGAGGCAGACACCGCCCCAGTACTTCTCTTCGATGATGGCGGTCGTGAGACCGAGCTGGGCGCTGCGGACGGCGGCGACGTACCCGCCGGGGCCCGCGCCGAGGATGACGACGTCGTAGTGAGCCATGGGAGAAAGCCTATCTGTGCGGGAGGGGGTGGATGGCCGCGGCCGGCTCAGCGGCGACGCGAGCGGGCGACGAGGACGGCGACGAGCGCGCCGCCGCCCGCGACGAGGATGCCGCCGCCGATGATCCACGGCAGATTGCGGGAGAACGCGTCGGTGTCGGCCGGCGTCCCCGTCGCGGACGGCTCGGGTTCGGGGGAGGCGGGATCGGCGGAGGGCGACGACGTCTCCTCCGGCTGCGACGTGGGATCGGCCGAGGGCGTGGCGCTCGGCTCGACGGCGCCGCCGGCGGGCTCGCTCGCGGTGAAGCGGCGTACGAGCGACTCGCTGTGCCCGTCGCTGTACGTCACGGTCGCGATCATCGTGTACTCGCCGGCCGGTGCGCCCGCGGTGTCGAGCGGCTGGGTGAGGACGTACCCGTTCGCGACGGCGTCGCCGGAGGCATAGTCGGTGCACGACGCGGGATCGATCGGGATGGCGTTGTCCACGGCGCCGTCGATGCCGGCGCACGTGTCGTCCGTGACGTAGATCGACTGGGGCGCGCCGTCGAGGAGGGCGCCGCTGAACGTGAACGACACCTCATCCGGCAGGACGTCGACCGTCGACCCGTCGGCGGGCGAGGTCTCCACGACGGCCCAGTGCGCGGATGCCGACGCGGGCGCGAGGAGGGGGAGGGCGACGGCGGCCGCGACCGCTGCGACGGCCGCGAGCAGGGGCCGTGCGCGGCGAGGGCGGGCGGGGATGCGGGGTGCGCTCATCACACCTCGAACCTATCGGCCGAAACTGGATGGATCTTCCGCTCGGCCGCGCGAGACGGCAGACTCTCCCGAAGCCCCTCCCAGGCGCCTGGGAGGGCGGTCGGCGTCGGGCGTCGATCCGTTAGGGTGGAACGAAAGGGAGGTCGAGCGTGACAGATGCGCAGTACCGGCCGGCGGCCGGCCACGACGGCTCGGGTGACACGACCCAGACGTTCGGGCACGAGGTCGACCTGTCGTTCGTGCCGTTCGCGGGCGAGCTGTCGCCCGTCGAGCTGGAGGCGGTCGGCGCGCTCCCGTCCGGAGCCGCCCTCCTGCTCGTGCGCTCGGGTCCTACGGCGGGTGCACGCTACCTCCTCGACACCGATGTGACGACGGCGGGTCGCCACCCCGAGGCGGCGATCTTCCTCGACGACGTCACGGTCTCGCGTCGCCACGCCGAGATCACGCGCGACCGCACCGTGTTCGAGATCATCGACCAGCGCTCGCTCAACGGCACGTACGTCGACGGTGATCGCGTCGATCGCGCCGTGCTCCGCAACGGGGCCGAGGTGCGGATCGGCAAGTTCCGCTTCAACTTCTTCGCCTCCCCTCGGGACCTGCCGGGGGCGGGCGCCTGATGGCGGCCGCTGCCGCAGAACGAGGCGCGTCAGCGGTCCTGTTGAGCATCGGCCAGGTGCTCGCCAAGCTCACGCCGGAGTTCCCCGGTCTGTCCTCGAGCAAGCTGCGCTATCTCGAGGAGCAGGGGATCGTGTCGCCGACGCGGACGCCGTCGGGCTACCGCAAGTTCTCGCCCGCCGACGTCGAGCGCATCCGTCTGGGGCTCGTGCTCCAGCGCGACCACTACCTGCCGCTGAGCGTCATCCGCGACCACCTCGACGCGGTCGACGCCGACGGCGGCGCCCGGATGCCGCTGCCCGCGTCGATCCACCCGGTCGCGCGCACCTATTCGCGCGCGGACCTGCTCGCGGCGGCGGGTGCCGCGCCGCAGCTCCTCAACGATGCCGTGAGCATCGGCCTGATCCAGGCGTCCGACGCCTACGACGAGGACGCCGTGCAGCTGCTCCGCGCGTTCGTCGCGCTCGACCGCCACGGCATCGAGCCCCGGCACCTCCGTGCCGTCAGGCAGAGCGCCGATCGCGACGCGGATCTCGTCGACCAGGCGCTCGGCTCGCTGCTGCGCCGGCCCGACGCGCGATCCCGCGCACGCGCCGCCGAGCTCGCCCCCGAGCTCGCGCAGCGGCTCGACGAGGTGCGCCGTCTCTTCGTCCGGCAGGCGCTCGAACGACTGCTGCCGTGACCGCGCCGAGCGGTTTATAACGTTCGATCACGCTTGCGTCGACACGCCGCCCCTTCCGCACGGATGTCGTTGCCGGAGCCATGCCCCTGCCATACGGTGGACAGGAATCGACCGCGAGGAGTGAGGAACACGATGGCCGAAGACGCCGCAGACAACGGCTTCGCCGACGACCTGCTCTTCACCGACGGCCTGCCGAAGCTCGACCCCGAAGCCGGCTACCGCGGCGCCGTCGCGGCCCGCGCGGCGGGGATCACCTACCGTCAGCTCGACTACTGGGCGCGCACCGAGCTCGTCGTCCCCACGGTGCGCGGCGCGAGCGGCTCCGGTTCGCAGCGTCTCTACGGGTTCCGCGACATCCTCGTCCTGAAGCTCGTCAAGCGGCTGCTCGACACGGGCATCTCGCTGCAGCAGATCCGCATCGCGGTCGACCAGCTCCGCGCATCGGGCATCCGCGACCTCGCCGGCACCACGCTCATGAGCGACGGCGCATCGGTCTACCTGTGCACCTCGAACGACGAGGTCATCGATCTCGTCAGCCGCGGGCAGGGCGTGTTCGGCATCGCCGTCGGGCGTGTGCTCCGCGAGGTCGAGTCGACCCTCGTCGAGTTCGACCCGACCGCGCCCGACCCCGTCGACGAGCTCGCCGCCCACCGCGCGCGACGCTCCGCCTGACCGGTACGGCGAAGGGCCGGCT
>NZ_JBSHGQ010000079.1:0-4092 GCF_053617895.1 Microbacterium sp. NPDC055683
GGCCTCGGCCGTCCGGGCGCGGACCCGTTCCGTAGACTCGAGGGACCATGCCGCACATCCGGATCTCCGACGTGACGAAGACGTATCCGCCGCAGCGTCGGGGCGGCACGGCCGTCACCGCCGTCGACACCGTGACCCTCGACATCGAACGGGGTGACATCTTCGGCATCATCGGGTACTCCGGTGCCGGCAAGTCGACCCTCGTCCGGCTCATCAACGGCCTGGAGCCGGTCAGCGGCGGAGCCATCGAGATCGAGGGCGTCGACATCGCGTCCCTTCCGGAGAGCCGACTGCGCGAGGTGCGCCAGGGCATCGGGATGATCTTCCAGCGGTTCAACCTGCTGCGCTCGCGATCCATCCGCGGCAACGTCGCCTACCCGCTCGAGGTCGCCCGCGTCCCGCGGGCCGAGCGCCGCCGTCGAGTCGACGAGCTGCTCGACTTCGTCGGCCTCGCCGACAAGGCCGATGCCTATCCCGAGCAGCTCTCCGGCGGCCAGCAGCAGCGGGTCGGCATCGCCCGTGCTCTCGCCACCGAGCCCGCCATCCTGCTGGCCGACGAGGCGACGAGCGCCCTCGACCCCGAGACGACCGATGAGGTGCTCGACCTGCTCGCCCGCGTGAACCGCGAGCTCGGCATCACGATCGTCGTCATCACCCACGAGATGGACGTCATCGCGCGGATCGCGAACAAGGTCGCCGTCATGGAGCGCGGGCGCGTCGTGGAATCGGGTGAGACCTACCGCGTGTTCACGGCGCCCCAGACCGACACCGCGCGGCGCTTCGTGCGCACGGTCGTGCGCGCTCTGCCCGAGGGCGACGCCCTGACGGCGTTGCGCGCGCAGCACGACGGCCGCTTCTTCACGATCTCCTTCACGGACGACGGGGCATCGGAAGCGCGCGTCTTCGGCGCTCTCGCGCGGGCGGGCGTCGACTTCAACCTCGTCCACGGCGGTGTCGACGACATCCAGGGACGCGTCTACGGCCTCCTCACGATCGCCGTCCGCGGTGATGCGGAGGCCGTGCGCGATGCTCTCTCCTCCATCGGAGCCGGCGTCACGATCGAGGAGGTGGCCGCGTGAACGACATCATCGACCACGTCGGCGAGATCCTGCCCGACCTCTTCGAGCAGACCGGGATCACCCTCTGGCTCGTCGCCGCCTCGCTGCTGTTCGGCGGCATCGGCGGCCTCGTGATCGGCACCGCCATCACGGTGACCCGCCGCGGCGCGATCCTCCACCAGCCCGTCGTCTACTGGATCCTGAACGTGCTCGTCAACACGTTCCGCCCCATCCCCTTCATCATCTTCCTCGCGGCCATCCAGCCGCTCGCCCGCGTCATCGTCGGCCGCGGCATCGGCAACGAGGCGATCATCTTCGCGATCTCGCTCGCCGCCACCTTCGGCATCGCGCGAATCGTGGAGCAGAACCTCGTCACGGTCGACCCCGGCGTCATCGAGGCGGCGCGGGCGACCGGCGCGGGGCCCTGGCGCATCATCTTCACCGTGATCCTGCCCGAGGGGCTGGGCCCGGTCATCCTCGGCTACACGTTCGCGACCGTGGCCATCATCGACATGTCGGCCGTCGCCGGCATCGCGGGCGGTCAGGGGCTCGGCAACTACGCCCTCTCGTACGGCTTCCGCCAGTTCGACCCCGTCGTGACGTGGTCGGCGCTCGTCATCATCATCGTCATCACGCAGATCGTGCAGGCGCTCGGCAACGGGCTCGCCCGGCGCATCCTGCGACGGTAGCGCCGCCGCCCGTCTGAGACGATGGGATGCTGACACCCCATCGAGACGAGGAGCGCCCGTGCCGCTGACCGACGACGACCGCAGATACCTGGACCTGGCCATCGAGCAGGCGCAGATCGGATGGGACGAGGGCGGCATCCCCATCGGCGCCGCACTCGTCCACAGGGGAGAGGTGCTCGCCGTCGGGCGCAACCGGCGCGTGCAGATGGGCAGCGTCATCCGCCACGGCGAGACCGACTGCCTGGAGAACGCCGGCCGGCTGCCCGCGAGCGTCTACCGCGAGAGCGTGCTCTACACGACGCTCTCGCCCTGCTACATGTGCGCGGGGACCGCCACGCTGTACGAGATCCCGCGCATCGTCATCGGCGAGAACCGCAGCTTCCAGGAGTCGGAGGCGTGGCTCGCGTCGAACGGCAAGGAGCTCGTCGTCGCCGACGACGCGACCTGCATCGCCCTCATGGACCGGATGATGACCGAGCGCCCCGCCCTGTGGGCGGAGGACATCGGGGTCGACGCGTGAGCGTCGAGAACGACACCGCCGTCGACGCCGACTACCCCGTCACCCCCGTTCCCGCGCACGCGCGGAAGTCGTTCTTCTCGCTCGTCGTCGTGCTGCTGGGCTTCACCGTCTTCACGCCGACGATGCTCGCGGGCGCCGAGCTCGGCACCGCCTTCGGGCTGCGCGACCTGCTCCTCGTCATCCTCGTCGGGTCGCTCGTGCTGGGCGCCTACGTCGCGACGCTCGGATGGATCGGCGCGCGCACGGGGCTCACGACCGTCGTCATGGCGCGGTACACGCTCGGCACCCGCGGCTCGAAGCTCGCCTCCGTGCTGCTCGGCGGCACGCAGATCGGCTGGTACGGCGTCGTCATCGGCACGATCGGCGACCTCACGGCGCAGGCGTTCGGCTGGGAGGGATACGGCCCCCGCGCCGCCGTCATGATCGCCGTGAGCACGCTCATGTGCGTCACCGCCTGCTACGGCTACCGCGGCATGTACTGGGTGTCGCTCGTGTCGACGCCGCTCATCCTCATCCTCGCCGTGTGGGTCGTGTTCCGCTCCCTCGACGAGGTCGGCGGATGGGCGGGGCTCGCCGCCGTCGAGCCGGCGGGGTCCATGACGCTGGCGGTCGCGGTCACGACCGTCGTCGGCACCTTCGTCTCCGCGGGCACGCAGGCGCCGAACTGGACGCGCTTCGGCCGCACCGGCAGGCAGGCGGTGTGGGCGTGCGTCATCGGGTTCCTCGTCGGCAACGGCCTCATGATCTTCTTCGGCGCGATCGGCGCGATCACGTTCGGCGAGGGCGACTTCGTGCTCGTCCTCTACGAGCTCGGCCTCATCGGCTGGGGGCTGTTCCTGCTCTTCGGCAACCTGTGGAAGTCGAACGCCGACACCGCCTACGCGTTCGGCGTCGCAGGAGCCGAGATGTTCGAGAGGCCGAGCAAGATCCCCTTCGTCATCGGGGGATCGATCATCGGCACCGTGCTCGCCCTCGTCGGCGTCAACGAGCACCTGCCGCAGTACCTGTCGCTGCTCGGGGTCTTCATCCCGCCGCTCGGCGGCGTCATCATCGGCGACTACCTCGCGCGCTGGCGCCGCACGCAGATGCCCGAGGGCGAGGCGCTCCCGCGCGTCGACGGGGCCAACCTCGCGGTCTACGCCGTCGCCAGCCTCCTCGCGTGGGGGTCGGGGGCGCTCGGCATCGGCATCCCTCCCGTCATCGGCATCGTCGCGGCCATCCTGCTCGCGATGCTCGCCGGGCGCCTGCGGCGTCGATGACGACGGATGGCCGGGGCCGCGGCCCCGGCCATCCGCTCAGCTCGCGGAGCTGTTGATCATCCAGAACACGCCGAACGGGTCGACGAGCATGCCGAACCAGTCACCCCAGGGCGCCTGGGCGAACGGCTCGACCACCGTGCCGCCGTTCGAGAGCGCCTCGAAGTAGCCGCGCAGCTCCTCGGCGTCGTCGCCGAAGATCGTGACCGACACGTTGGCGCCCTCGTCGCGCGGCATGCCCGTCGGGGTGTCGGACGCCATGATGACGAAGCCGTTCTCGAGATCGAGCTGGCCGTGCATCACCTTGCCCTTGTCGGACTCGACGAGCTCGGGGTTGGGGATGTCGCCCATCCGCATGATCGACAGCGAGCCGCCGAGCACGTCGCGGTAGAACTCCAGCGCGTCCTGCGCGCCGTCGAGGAACGAGATGTACGGCGAGACCTTGTAGCCCATGGCGGACCCTCTCTTCGCCGGGCCGGGCGCCCGGGTTCGAGATGAGGATGGCACGGGTCGGCGACATCCGGAAGGCCGGAACCGGAAACGCCGCGTCCGCCCGGAGAGGGCGGACG
>NZ_JBSHGQ010000080.1:0-3485 GCF_053617895.1 Microbacterium sp. NPDC055683
CGGCAAGATCGACGTGGTGCCCTACACCCGCGCGGGCGCCATGGGCAACGCGCGGTGAGCTGACGCCACGGGGCCCCGGCGGAAGCGGGGGCCTCGTGCCGTCAGCGTCCGGGTGAGCACCCCGCGTGTTCGCGCCCATCGGCTATGGTGCGACGCATGATCCACGGCGTCGTGCCCCCTGTTGTCACCCCCCTCACCGCGGAGGGGGCGCTCGACGAGGAGAGCCTCGCGCGGGTGGTCGACGAGCAGGTCGCCGCCGGCGCGTCCGGGGTCTTCGTGGGGGGATCCACGGGCGAGGTCGCGCTGCTCTCCGACGAGGTCCGCGTCCGCGCGCTGCGGGTCGCAGTAGCCGCGGCGGACGGCCGCGTCCCCGTGCTCGCCGGCGTCATCGACACGGGCACCGCACGGGTCGTGCGGCAGGCCGAGCGCGCCGAGGCGGCCGGCGCCGATGCGGTCGTCGCGACACCGCCGTTCTACGTCGCGCCGCACGCCGCGGAGATCGCGCAGCACTTCCGCACGGTGGCGGCAGCGGTGTCCATCCCCGTCGTGGCATACGACATCCCGTCGGCAACGCACGTGCCGCTTCCCGCATCCGTCCTCCGTGAGCTCGCCTCGGACGGCGCGATCGCGGGCTTCAAGGACTCCAGCGGCGACATCGCGGGCTTCCGCCGGGCGCTCGCGGCGCTGGGCGACGTGCCGGCGCTCACGGGGTCGGAGCTGTTCGCCGACCTCGCGCTCGAGCTCGGCGCGGCCGGCATCGTCCCGGGGCTCGGCAACGTCGATCCGCACGGGTACGTGCGGCTGTCGGACGCCGTCGCGCGCGGCGACCTGCCCGCCGCGCGCGCGGAGCAGGAGCGGCTCATCCGGCTGTTCCGCATCGTCGAGGTCGCCGACCGCGGCCGCATCGGCGCCACGGCGGCGGCGCTCGGATCGTTCAAGGCCGCGATGTGGCTGCGCGGAGCGATCGACTCGCCGCGCACGTCCGAGCCGCTCGGTGCGCTGCTGCCGTCCGAGATCGACGCCGTCGGCGCCATCCTCGTCGCCGCGGGCCTTCTCTAGCCGGCACGCCCATCGCCTCGCCCGGCACGGCCGGCACGGCGGCCCGTTGGCGCGGGCGGTGCGGGTTGGCGCTGGCGCTGCGGGTTGGCGCTGGCGGTGCGGGTTCGCGCGGGCGGTGCGGGTTGGCGCGGACGGTGCGTGAGTGCTCGGCACTGCTGTGCACGGCGCGCACCGCCGTGCCACGCCGGCACCGCCGTGCAAGCCCGGCACCGCCATGCAAGCCCGGCACCGCCGCGCAAGCCCGGCACCGCTGTGCCGTACGGGCCCCGCAGCGGCTCGCCCGCCGTCTCGGAGACCCGCGAAGAGGCCGGAAACCGAGCGGCACAGCGGATTTCCAGGGGACTCGGAGGTCGGGCCCCGCGCGCCGGTGCGCGGTCCCGCGCGATCCGCGTCAGGGCGCGGATCTGCCGTTACCTTTCCGTTATCTGGCGGCCGGCGCCGCGCGGGCGCCGTGCACCCCGTTCCGGGCTCCCACGCAGGAAGCGCCCAGATTCGGCGCCCAGGGTCTTCGTCTTGTGGCCGGCGCCCGAACGCCGCCGCGGCCGGTGCACCCCGACACCGGTCTGCCCCCCCGGCTCTGTCGAGCCCCATGACAGGACGTTGCATTGCCCCGTGATCTCGAAGCGGGTGAGCCCCTTCTCACCCCGTTCCCACGCCCGAACCACCTCTCGCTGCTCCGCAAGGAGAAGGAGCGCCGCTCCCGTCGCCGCTGGGCGATCGGCGCGACGCTCGCGCTCTGCGTGAGCGCGGCCGGCGGAACCGTCGCCGCCGCCGCGGCGGAGCCCGGCGCTCGCGCGGTCGACGCCGTGACGGCCGCCAGCGCGGACGCCGAGACCGTCGAAGCCGCGACCGAGGCCATCGACGAGGCGCAGACCGCCATCGCCGCCGCCGAGGCCTCCGTCGACACCTCGAAGCTCAGCGCCTACGTGCACACTCTCGCGGGCTACGACAAGCTGCCCGTCGTGACCGTGCAGGGCGTCGTCGACGAGGCCGAGCAGGAGACCGACGCCGTCGTGGCCGAGACGGCCCAGGTGCAGGCAGAGGCCGCGGCCGCCGCCCAGAAGGCCGCCGAGGAGCAGGCGGCTGCGGAAGCCGCCGCAGCCGAGGCGCTCGCCGCCGCGAACACCGTGGAAGGCGCACAGGATACGGCCCGCACGATGGCCTCCGAGCAGTACGGATGGGGCGACGACCAGTTCTCGTGCCTCGTCTCGCTCTGGAACAAGGAGTCGGGCTGGTCGTACACGGCGCAGAACGCTTCCAGCGGCGCGTACGGCATCCCGCAGTCGCTGCCCGGCAGCAAGATGGCGACCGCGGGCGACGACTGGGAGACGAACGCGGCGACGCAGATCGCGTGGGGGCTGTCGTACATCTCCTCGGTCTACGGCACGCCGTGCGGCGCATGGAGCCACTCGCAGTCGACGGGGTGGTACTGACATGGAGCCGCTGCTGACGCCGTTCCCGCGGCCGAACCACCTCGCGCTGCTCCGCCGCGAGAAGGAGCGCCGTCGCCGTCGCCGCTGGACGATCGGGGCCGCGCTCGCCGTCGGCCTGACCGTCGCGAGCGGCACGGTCGCGGCGGCCGCCGCCGAGCTCGCACCCGTGCCGCGCGATGCCGAGGCGCTCGCGGTCGCGGCGGAGGACGCCGGGACGGTCGCGTCGGCCGACGACGCCATCGCGGCCGCGCAGCACGCCGTCGACGGCGCGCACGCGTCGGTCGACACGACGGCGCTGGCGGCGGACATCCGCACCGCCGGCGCGTACGACAAGCTCCCCGTCGGGTCGGTGCAGGCGGCGGTCGACGAGACGGAGGCGGAGACCGCCGAGGTCGTCGCCGCGACCGAGGCCGCCGAGAAGGCCGACGCCGAGCGGGCCGCGGCCGAGAAGGCGGCAGCCGAGAAGGCCGCAGCGGAGAAGGCCGCGGCGGAACAGGCGGCCGCCGAGCAGGCGGCGGCCGAGCAGGCGGCGGCTGAGCAGGCGGCGGCTGAGCAGGCGGCGCAGGAGGCGGCGGAACAGGCCGCGCAGGAGGCGCCCGCCGAGGAGCAGGCGGTCGAGGTGCCCGCTCCCGCCGCCGCGACGGCGTCCGCGGCAGAGGCGCAGGAGATCGCGCGCGAGATGGCGGCGTCGCAGTACGGATGGGGCGAGGACGAGTTCTCCTGCCTCGTCGCCCTGTGGAACAAGGAGTCGGGCTGGAACGCGAGCGCGTACAACGCGTCGAGCGGCGCGTACGGCATCCCGCAGGCGCTCCCCGGGAGCAAGATGGGCTCCGTCGCCGCCGACTGGCAGACGAACGCCGCCACCCAGATCGCGTGGGGGCTCGGCTACATCGCCGGAACGTACGGCACGCCGTGCGGTGCGTGGAGCCACTCCGAATCCGTCGGCTGGTACTGACCGGCCCGGCTGACGACGGGGGCGCATCCGAGGGATGC
>NZ_JBSHGQ010000081.1:0-3145 GCF_053617895.1 Microbacterium sp. NPDC055683
CCCCGCTCCACGGCCGCGGCGACCTGCTCCGCGGTAGGCCTCAACGGGAGGGCGGGGTCGTGCGGGTACCAGGTGCCGTCGTGGAACACCTCGACATGCTCCCGGACCATCGAGCATCCCGGAAGGGCGGAACGGACAGTCCGCCGGTCACCGTTGCGCGGGCCATGCGCACCGGGGCCATGCGCATCGGGGCCGGCGGGGCGGTGGGGGTCGCCGTGGGGGTGGGTGGCGTATCCGTTCGCGTCGACCGCGACACCGTCACCGTTGACCCGCATCCCGAACGCGTTCCGCGTCGCACGACCGGCCTCATCCCCGCCCGTCCTTGCTCCCGCACCCACAGCGGTACCGGCCGTGGCGCGCCGCTGCTCGTCCTGGGCGGCCCGCTTCTTCTCTTCCGCGGCGAGTCGCTTCTCTTCTGCGGCGATGGGTTTGGCGATGGTGGTGAGGCGGTCGTGGATCGCGGTGATCTTCGCGGCCTCGTCGGTGAGGATGAACTCCGCCAGCCCGTCGTCGAGAGCCCGCACCCTCGTGCCTCGCCGGTCCAGGGCGCGCCGGTGCCGTTCAGGCAAGGGTGCCGGGTCGAGGACCCCGGCGAGGCTCTTCGCGAACACCCGCACCTGCCCCGGTGTCGCGTCCTCCGCATACGTCACCGCACGACGCGAGTACTCCTCCACGACCTCGTCGGGGAGCCGTTCCCCGTGTTCGCGGATGATGTCCGCCTGACGACGCGTGATCACCTGACGACACAATGCTTCCGCGACCACGGGGAACCGGTCGGTCAGGGCGAGATCCTGCCGGAGCCGCGCCTCCACCTCCCCCGGAGACAGATGCAGCACCGTCGCGAGCTCCAGGGCGATCGACCGCCACGGGAATGCGTACCCCGACGTCTCCCCGCACCGCGCGGTCTGCGCTTCCGCGACCCGCGCGGCCGCGGCGAACGCTCCCGCTTCCAGCCCATCGAGCCGGGCACGGTCGGCACGCAGCTCGAGGATCAGGTCGCGCACGTTCCCGATCGTGCGCACCTCCGCGGGGGTCGCCTCCCACGACGACCCCTCCGCGAACCTCGGCTTCCGTCCTGCCATACACCCATCATCCGCGGCACCACCGACATTCGAACACCCGGACGACACCACCCACACCCCACGGAGGTCACAGGATGGTCACGATGGGGTCGTGCGAGAGGGGAAGGTCGCGTTTCGGCTCGCTCGACGATCGCAAGGGGGCGCGCGGCTGA
The DNA here is from genome assembly GCF_053617895.1 of Microbacterium sp. NPDC055683. Taxonomy (NCBI): domain Bacteria; kingdom Bacillati; phylum Actinomycetota; class Actinomycetes; order Micrococcales; family Microbacteriaceae; genus Microbacterium; species Microbacterium sp. NPDC055683. The sequence continues at coordinate 1,235 of NZ_JBSHGQ010000081.1, forward strand.
GCGGACGGGGGAGGTTGTGACGGGCGAGCGTCCGCCAGCGATCGGAGGCGCTCGACGCTCGACAGAGTCGGAGGTGCCCGAGGCTCGACGACCAGAAGGGGAGCCGCTCGACGCTCGGCCGAGATGAGGAGGGGGCGGGACGCCGACCCTGAACGGCGTCCCGCCGAGCACGCGGCGGATACCCGAAATCCGACGCGGCGGGTTGAGGGGTTCGACCCTGACGTGTGAACCGGAGCCTCGCGACGAGCCTATGGGTCCCGCCCTGGATGGCCGCAGGCCCTTCCCATCCGGACCGCACTGTGATAGAGCCAGAGTGGATGGCAATACACCCGATCCGCTCGTCGGGAAAGGGGTGGCGTCCGGCCCTCGAGGCGACCAGAGTCGGGTCATGTCGAAGATGACACCAGCGCGCACGATGTGGTGGGCGCTCCTCTGGCTGGCGATCCTCGTGCTCGCCGTCTCGTCCCTCGTCCTCGCCGTCCACACGTCCCTCGGGTCGTGGTTCACGGTGCTCGGAACGGCATGTGTCATCGCCGTATGCCTCGCCCACGTGCGATCCCGACCGCGCAACTGAGGATTCCCCGGACGGGGGAGCCCGGGCATCCCCTATGCTGGTGAGCACAGAGGGAGTACTTCGCCTCGGTCGACCCGCCAATACGGATCCGTAGACGCATCCCGGGTCGCCGGTTCTGGCTCCGCCAGGACGAAGGAGACTTTGGCCGATATCCGCCGTGCCATCTCTCCTGGAGGACGCCATGCAGGTCACCCCGCTCATCTGGATCATCACCATCGCCGTGACGATCGCCTTCTTCGTGTACGAGTTCTTCGCGCACGTGCGCAAGCCGCACGAGCCGACGATCGGCGAGTCGGCCCGCTGGTCGGCGTTCTACATCGGGCTCGCGCTGCTGTTCGGCGTCGGCATCGGCGTGGTCTCCGGATGGACGTACGGCGGCGAGTACTTCGCCGGCTACCTCACGGAGAAGGCCCTGTCGATCGACAACCTCTTCGTCTTCCTCATCGTGATGAGCGGCTTCGCGGTGCCGAAGATCTACCAGCAGAAGGTGCTGATGATCGGCATCGTCATCGCGCTCATCCTCCGAGGGGCGTTCATCGCCGTCGGCGCGACGCTCATCGAGAACCTCTCCTGGATCTTCTACGTCTTCGGCGCGCTCCTGCTCGTCCTCGCCTGGCGTCAGGCATTCGGCGACCACGACGACAACCCCGCCGACGGTCGCTTCATGCGCCTCGTGCGCCGCGTGCTGCCCGTCGAGGACGAGTACCACGGCGACCGCCTCACGGTGAAGAAGGACGGCCGCCGCTACGTCACCCCGATGCTCCTCACGATCATCGCGATCGGCTTCGTCGACCTCATCTTCGCCGTCGACTCGATCCCGGCCATCTACGGCCTCACGGAAGAGGCGTACATCGTCTTCACGGCGAACGCCTTCGCGCTCATGGGCCTGCGCCAGCTGTTCTTCCTCATCGGCGGCCTGCTCGAGCGCCTCGTCTACCTCGCTCAGGGGCTCGCGGTCATCCTCGCGTTCATCGGCGTCAAGCTCGTGTTCCACGCCCTGCACGTCAACGAGCTCCCGTTCATCAACGGCGGCCAGCACGTCGAGTGGGCGCCCGAGATCCCCATCTGGTTCTCGCTCCTCTTCATCGGCGCGACGATCGCGGTCGCGACGATCGCGAGCCTCGTGAAGACCCGCCGCGATGCGGGCGCCGAGGCGGTCGAGGAGAGCGCCTCCGCGCGGGACCACCGCTGACGTCTAGCGTGCCGAGGCCGGGAACGGAACCCCCTTCCCCGCCGCGGCCGTGCCCCCGACCGTCGCGGCCTGTCCGATACGACACTCACCCCCCACCCCCAGGTCTGCTCGCGGAAGCCCTCGCCCCCCCCATCGAGCTCGCAGC
>NZ_JBSHGQ010000082.1:0-2191 GCF_053617895.1 Microbacterium sp. NPDC055683
TGGAGACCCCCACGCGGACCGCGATCACGACCTGCAGTACCTCCACCGAGAGCCGTGCGTGCGATACGTCGAGGCGCACCCCCCGCCGACCACTATAGGGCGGCTCGCGGCCGGCCCGGTGACCCGGGCCGCACGCGCGTCACACGCCGACGTGCTTCTCGAAGCGGATGATCGCCGCGAACTCGTCGACCTTGAGGCTCGCGCCCCCGACGAGCGCGCCGTCGACGTCGGGCTCGCGCATGAAGGAGGCGATGTTCGACGACTTCACCGACCCGCCGTACAGAACGCGCGTGCGCGCCGCGGCCTCGGCGCCGAGCGACGACGCGATGACCTCGCGGAGCTTCGCGCACACCTCCTGAGCCTGCTGCGGAGTGGCGGCCTGCCCGGACCCGATGGCCCAGACCGGCTCGTAGGCCACGACGATGTCGGCGTCGGAGGAGACGCCCGCGAGCGCCTTCTCGAGCTGCGCGACGGGAACGGCGCTGGCGCCGAACTTCTCGAGGTCCTCGCTCGTCTCGCCCACGCAGATGACGGGGACGAGGCCGTGCTTGAGGGCCGCGGCGACCTTCGCCGCCACGACGTCGTCGCCCTCCGCGTGGTACTCGCGCCGCTCGGAGTGGCCGATGATGACCTGCGTGACGTCGAGCTTCGCGAGGAACGCGCCCGAGATCTCGCCCGTGTAGGCGCCGTCGTCGTGCGTGGAGAGGTCCTGCGCGCCGAGCGTGAAGGGGATGCGGTCGGCATCGATGAGCGTCTGCACGCTGCGGATGTCGGTGAACGGGGGGAACACCGCCACCTCGACGCTGCCGTCCTCGTGCTTGGCGTCCTTGAGCGTCCAGTGCAGCTTCTGCACGAGCGCCACCGCCTGCAGGTGGTCGAGGTTCATCTTCCAGTTCCCCGCGATCAGCGGGGCCCTCTTCGTCATGCCCATCCGAGCACCTCCAGTCCGGGAAGCTTCTTGCCCTCGAGGAACTCGAGGCTGGCACCGCCGCCGGTCGAGATGTGCCCGAAGGCGGCATCCTCGAACCCGAGCTGGCGGACGGCGGCGGCGGAGTCGCCCCCGCCGACGACGCTGAGGCCGTCGACCTCGGTGAGCGCCTGCGCCACGGCCTTCGTGCCCGCGGCGAACGGCGCGAGCTCGAACACGCCCATGGGGCCGTTCCAGAACACCGTCTTCGAGTCGCGGATGGCCGCGGCGAACGTCTCCGACGTCGCGGGGCCGATGTCGAGGCCGAGACCCGAGGCGCCGAACGGCGACTCCTCGATCGCGTCGGCCGACGCGACGACGTGATCCGCGTCCGCCGCGAAGGCGGAGGCGACGACCACGTCGGTGGGAAGCACGAGCTCGACGCCCTTCTCGCGCGCGGCCTCGATGTAGCCCCGCGCGGTGTCGATCTGGTCGGCCTCGAGGAGGCTGGAGGCGACCGCGTGGCCCTGCGCCGCGAGGAACGTGAAGAGCATCCCGCCGCCGATGAGGATCCGGTCCACCCGCGGGAGGAGGTGGTCGATGACGCCGAGCTTGTCGGACACCTTCGACCCGCCGAGGACGACCGTGTAGGGACGCACCGGGTTCTCGGTGAGCGAGTCGAGGACCTCGAGCTCCGCGGCGATGAGGAGGCCCGCGGCGCTCGGGAGGAGCTTCGCGAGATCGTAGACGCTCGCCTGCTTGCGGTGCACGACGCCGAACCCGTCGGAGACGAGCACGTCGCCCAGCTCGGCGAGCTGCGCGGCGAACGCGGCGCGCTCGGCGTCGTCCTTCGCGGTCTCGCCGGCGTTGAAGCGCAGGTTCTCGAGGACGGCGATCTGGCCGTCCGCGAGGCCGTCCGCGACCTCGTGGGCGGAGTCGCCCACCGTGTCGGTCGCGAACGCGACGGGCCTGCCGAGCAGCTCGGCGAGCCGGTCGGCCGCGGGCCGGAGGCTGTACTGATCGTCGGGCTCGCCCTTCGGGCGGCCGAGGTGGGAGATCGCGACGACGCGGGCGCCTGCGTCGAGCAGGGCGTTCAGCGTCGGGAGCGAGGCGCGGAGGCGGCCGTCGTCGGTGATGACGCCGTCCTTCAGCGGGACGTTGAAGTCGCATCGGATGATGACGCGCTTGCCGGCGAGGTCGCCGAGGCTGTCGAGAGTTCGCAGTGACATCGATTCCTCAATCTACAGGCGGGAAGCCCGCAGGCGCGTGGCTGCGCGCCTGCGG
>NZ_JBSHGQ010000083.1:0-2189 GCF_053617895.1 Microbacterium sp. NPDC055683
GACAACCAGGAGGTTGGCTTAGAAGCAGCCACCCTTGAAAGAGTGCGTAATAGCTCACTGGTCAAGTGATTCCGCGCCGACAATGTAACGGGGCTCAAGCACGCCACCGAAGTTGTGGCATTGACATTAGTGGTAGGCCTTCGTGGTCCAGCCGTGTTGATGGGTAGGAGAGCGTCGTGTGCCGGGTGAAGCGGCGGAGTGATCCAGCCGTGGATGGCACACGAGTGAGAATGCAGGCATGAGTAGCGAATGACGTGTGAGAAACACGTCCTCCGGAAGACCAAGGGTTCCAGGGTCAAGCTAATCTTCCCTGGGTAAGTCGGGACCTAAGGCGAGGCCGACAGGCGTAGTCGATGGACAACGGGTTGATATTCCCGTACCGGCGAAGAACCGCCCAAGCTAATCCAGTGGTGCTAAACGCCCAAAGCCGATCATCGTCACCTTCGGGTGGCACCGGTCGGTGGAGCGCGTGACCCCATGCTGGTGCGGTTAGCGTGTTAACAGGTGTGACGCAGGAAGGTAGCCCAAGCCAGGCGATGGTTGTCCTGGTCCAAGCATGTAGGCCGAGTCATAGGCAAATCCGTGACTCATGTGGCTGAGATGTGATGGGGATGAAAAGTGGGTGATCCTATGCTGCCGAGAAAAGCATCGACGCGAGGTTCTAGCTGCCCGTACCCCAAACCGACTCAGGTGGTCAGGTAGAGAATACTAAGGAGATCGAGATAATCGTGGTTAAGGAACTCGGCAAAATGCCCCCGTAACTTCGGGAGAAGGGGGGCCCAGCGCGTGTTAGGACTTGCTCCGAGAGCGTGTGTGGGCCGCAGAGACCAGTGGGTAGCGACTGTTTATTAAAAACACAGGTCCGTGCGAAGTCGCAAGACGATGTATACGGACTGACGCCTGCCCGGTGCCGGAAGGTTAAGAGGACCGGTTAGCCGCAAGGCGAAGCTGAGAATTTAAGCCCCGGTAAACGGCGGTGGTAACTATAACCATCCTAAGGTAGCGAAATTCCTTGTCGGGTAAGTTCCGACCTGCACGAATGGCGTAACGACTTCCCAACTGTCTCAACCACGAACTCGGCGAAATTGCATTACGAGTAAAGATGCTCGTTACGCGCAGCAGGACGGAAAGACCCCGTGACCTTTACTATAGCTTGGTATTGGTGTTCGGTGTGGCTTGTGTAGGATAGGTGGGAGACTATGAAGCGGTGACGCCAGTTACCGTGGAGTCGTTGTTGAAATACCACTCTGGTCACTCTGGATATCTAACTTCGGACCGTGATCCGGTTCAGGGACAGTGCCTGGTGGGTAGTTTAACTGGGGCGGTTGCCTCCCAAAGAGTAACGGAGGCGCCCAAAGGTTCCCTCAACCTGGTTGGCAATCAGGTGGCGAGTGTAAGTGCACAAGGGAGCTTGACTGTGAGACTGACAGGTCGAGCAGGGACGAAAGTCGGGACTAGTGATCCGGCAGTGGCTTGTGGAAGCGCTGTCGCTCAACGGATAAAAGGTACCTCGGGGATAACAGGCTGATCTTGCCCAAGAGTCCATATCGACGGCATGGTTTGGCACCTCGATGTCGGCTCGTCGCATCCTGGGGCTGGAGTAGGTCCCAAGGGTTGGGCTGTTCGCCCATTAAAGCGGTACGCGAGCTGGGTTTAGAACGTCGTGAGACAGTTCGGTCCCTATCCGCTGCGCGCGTAGGAAGTTTGAGAGGATCTGACCCTAGTACGAGAGGACCGGGTTGGACGAACCTCTGGTGTGCCAGTTGTCCTGCCAAGGGCACCGCTGGTTGGCTACGTTCGGGATGGATAACCGCTGAAAGCATCTAAGCGGGAAGCCGGCCTCAAGATGAGACTTCCATCACCTTCGGGTGGAGAGGCTCCCAGCAGACTACTGGGTTGATAGGCCAGACGTGGAAGCCCAGCAATGGGTGCAGCTGACTGGTACTAATAAGCCGATGACTTGATAACACACCGCTCCTCGAAGCGCTCGCGTCCACTTTGTGGTTCCCGATGTACGGGCACCAGAACAGTTTCATAGAGAAGCTTGATGTCGAACACATCGAAAAGTGTTTCGGCGGTCATAGCGAGAGGGAAACGCCCGGTCACATTCCGAACCCGGAAGCTAAGCCTCTCAGCGCCGATGGTACTGCAAGGGGGACCTTGTGGGAGAGTAGGACACCGCCGGACTT
>NZ_JBSHGQ010000084.1:0-1984 GCF_053617895.1 Microbacterium sp. NPDC055683
GTGGTGTCGGGGTGCGACACGCCCGGGGGTGGGTGTGGTTTGCGGGGGTGGGTGGTTCGGCGTAATGTATTCCCTTGTCGCCGCCAAGCGGTGAGGTTGAGCCGGAAGGTTCCCCGCCCCAGGACAGTGACATCACATAACACAATCTCTGCTGGTTGGCCCGTTTGTGGGTTGGTTGGTGGGGTGGATGGTTGCCCCGGAGGGCTCGGTCGTGAGGTCGAGGGCTGGGTGCGTCTGATCCTTGAGAACTCAACAGCGTGCACTTGTCAAATGCCAAATTATCCTCGTCTCGGCCTTTTTGGTCGGGTTGAGAATTCCTTTGGATCAATTATTGGTTGTCAGTTTTGACATCCGTTTTGGTCATGATTGAACTCGCGTCTGGTCACTGTTTTCCCGGTGGCTGGGTTGCATTCGTTTTTTACGGAGAGTTTGATCCTGGCTCAGGATGAACGCTGGCGGCGTGCTTAACACATGCAAGTCGAACGATGAAGCCCTGCTTGCGGGGTGGATTAGTGGCGAACGGGTGAGTAACACGTGAGCAACCTGCCCCTGACTCTGGGATAACAGCCGGAAACGGTTGCTAATACCGGATATGCATCATAGCCGCATGGTTTGTGGTGGGAAAGATTTTTCGGTTGGGGATGGGCTCGCGGCCTATCAGCTTGTTGGTGAGGTAGTGGCTCACCAAGGCGTCGACGGGTAGCCGGCCTGAGAGGGTGACCGGCCACACTGGGACTGAGACACGGCCCAGACTCCTACGGGAGGCAGCAGTGGGGAATATTGCACAATGGGCGGAAGCCTGATGCAGCAACGCCGCGTGAGGGATGACGGCCTTCGGGTTGTAAACCTCTTTTAGCAGGGAAGAAGCGTGAGTGACGGTACCTGCAGAAAAAGCGCCGGCTAACTACGTGCCAGCAGCCGCGGTAATACGTAGGGCGCAAGCGTTATCCGGAATTATTGGGCGTAAAGAGCTCGTAGGCGGTTTGTCGCGTCTGCTGTGAAATCTGGAGGCTCAACCTCCAGCCTGCAGTGGGTACGGGCAGACTAGAGTGCGGTAGGGGAGATTGGAATTCCTGGTGTAGCGGTGGAATGCGCAGATATCAGGAGGAACACCGATGGCGAAGGCAGATCTCTGGGCCGTAACTGACGCTGAGGAGCGAAAGGGTGGGGAGCAAACAGGCTTAGATACCCTGGTAGTCCACCCCGTAAACGTTGGGAACTAGTTGTGGGGGCCTTTCCACGGTCTCCGTGACGCAGCTAACGCATTAAGTTCCCCGCCTGGGGAGTACGGCCGCAAGGCTAAAACTCAAAGGAATTGACGGGGACCCGCACAAGCGGCGGAGCATGCGGATTAATTCGATGCAACGCGAAGAACCTTACCAAGGCTTGACATATACGGGAACGCCGCAGAAATGTGGTTCTCTTTGGACACTCGTATACAGGTGGTGCATGGTTGTCGTCAGCTCGTGTCGTGAGATGTTGGGTTAAGTCCCGCAACGAGCGCAACCCTCGTTCTATGTTGCCAGCACGTTATGGTGGGAACTCATGGGATACTGCCGGGGTCAACTCGGAGGAAGGTGGGGATGACGTCAAATCATCATGCCCCTTATGTCTTGGGCTTCACGCATGCTACAATGGCCGGTACAAAGGGCAGCGATACCGTGAGGTGGAGCGAATCCCAAAAAGCCGGTCCCAGTTCGGATTGAGGTCTGCAACTCGACCTCATGAAGTCGGAGTCGCTAGTAATCGCAGATCAGCAACGCTGCGGTGAATACGTTCCCGGGTCTTGTACACACCGCCCGTCAAGTCATGAAAGTCGGTAACACCTGAAGCCGGTGGCCTAACCCTTGTGGAGGGAGCTGTCGAAGGTGGGATCGGTAATTAGGACTAAGTCGTAACAAGGTAGCCGTACCGGAAGGTGCGGCTGGATCACCTCCTTTCTAAGGAGCATCTGGCATCCTTTGTGGGTGTCCAGGCGCCGGTT
>NZ_JBSHGQ010000085.1:0-1594 GCF_053617895.1 Microbacterium sp. NPDC055683
AGCATCTGGCATCCTTTGTGGGTGTCCAGGCGCCGGTTCATCACCGAATGTGTGGTGCCGGTTAGCTCATGGGTGGAACATTTGACAGGGCGTCTCGTGGTGGTTGCTCTTGCTAGTACGTCTCATGCTTTCGGGTGTGGGGTGGGAACGTGGGGGTGGGTGTCTGCGGGGCGCGTGCACGTTGTTGGGTCCTGAGGGCTCAGGCACCGTCAGGGTGTTTGGTCTTCGTCGGGCCTCGTCTGATCTGGTCGTTGTGGCTGGGGAGGGTGGGGTGCCGCCCGTACTTTGAGAACTACACAGTGGACGCGAGCATCTTAAAGAAGCGAACAACAATGGATTTTTGATTCTTTGTTGGCTCATGTGATTTCAAGTCTTTAAGAGCAAACGGTGGATGCCTTGGCATCTGGAGCCGAAGAAGGACGTAGCAATCTGCGATAAGCCTTGGGGAGCCGATAAGCGGGCTGTGATCCGAGGATTTCCGAATGGGGAAACCCCGCCAGGCGGCGTGCTGACCTGGTGACTCCCGTCTGAATATATAGGGCGGGTAGAGGGAACGCGGGGAAGTGAAACATCTCAGTACCCGCAGGAAGAGAAAACAATAGTGATTCCGTGAGTAGTGGCGAGCGAAAGCGGATGAGGCTAAACCGGGCGTGTGTGAGAGCCGGCAGGCGTTGCACGTTCGGGGTTGTGGGACCATTCATCGATCACTGCCGTGGTCGGAGTAGTACAGAAGCGTATAGACGAACGGTCTTGAAAGGCCGGCCGGAGAGGGTGTGAGTCCCGTAGTCGACATGCGTGTTCTGCTGCGAGTGGGATCCCAAGTAGCACGGGGCCCGTGAAATCCCGTGTGAATCTGCCAGGACCACCTGGTAAGCCTAAATACTCCCAGATGACCGATAGCGGACAAGTACCGTGAGGGAAAGGTGAAAAGTACCCCGGGAGGGGAGTGAAATAGTACCTGAAACCGTTTGCTTACAAACCGTCGGAGCAGGCTTGTTCCTGTGACGGCGTGCCTTTTGAAGAATGAGCCTGCGAGTTAGTGATACGTGGCGAGGTTAACCCGTGTGGGGGAGCCGTAGCGAAAGCGAGTCTGAATAGGGCGATTTTAGTCGCGTGTCCTAGACCCGAAGCGAAGTGATCTATCCATGGCCAGGCTGAAGCGACGGTAAGACGTCGTGGAGGGCCGAACCCACTTAGGTTGAAAACTGAGGGGATGAGCTGTGGATAGGGGTGAAAGGCCAATCAAACTTCGTGATAGCTGGTTCTCTCCGAAATGCATTTAGGTGCAGCGTTGCGTGTTTCTTGCCGGAGGTAGAGCTACTGGATGGCCGATGGGCCCTACAAGGTTACTGACGTCAGCCAAACTCCGAATGCCGGTAAGTGAGAGCGCAGCAGTGAGACGGTGGGGGATAAGCTTCATCGTCGAGAGGGAAACAACCCAGACCACCAACTAAGGTCCCTAAGCGCGTGCTAAGTGGGAAAGGATGTGGAGTTGCTTTGACAACCAGGAGGTTGGCTTAGAAGCAGCCACCCTTGAAAGAGTGCGTAATAGCTCACTGGTCAAGTGATTCCGCGCCGACAATGTAACGGGGCT
>NZ_JBSHGQ010000086.1:0-1380 GCF_053617895.1 Microbacterium sp. NPDC055683
TTGGGTGTCTGAGGGAGCGGCCACGATGTGGCTGTTTCTTCGGTTGCCGGCCCCAGTGAACTCGGGATGTTTGGTCTCGGGGTGGTGGGTGGTTGGTCGTTGTTTGAGAACTGCACAGTGGACGCGAGCATCTGTGGCCAAGTTTTTAAGGGCGCACGGTGGATGCCTTGGCACCAGGAACCGATGAAGGACGTGGGAGGCCACGATAGTCCCCGGGGAGTCGTCAACCAGGCTTTGATCCGGGGGTTTCCGAATGGGGAAACCCGGCAGTCGTCATGGGCTGTCACCCGCTGCTGAACTCATAGGCAGTGTGGAGGGAACGCGGGGAAGTGAAACATCTCAGTACCCGCAGGAAGAGAAAACAACCGTGATTCCGGGAGTAGTGGCGAGCGAAACTGGATGAGGCCAAACCGTATGTGTGTGATACCCGGCAGGGGTTGCGCATGCGGGGTTGTGGGATCTCTCTTCCACGGTCTGCCGGCCGTGGGACGAGTCAGAAACCGTTGATGTAGGCGAAGGACATGCGAAAGGTCCGGCGTAGAGGGTAAGACCCCCGTAGTCGAAACATCAGCGGCTCGTTTGAGAGACACCCAAGTAGCACGGGGCCCGAGAAATCCCGTGTGAATCTGGCGGGACCACCCGCTAAGCCTAAATATTCCCTGGTGACCGATAGCGGATAGTACCGTGAGGGAATGGTGAAAAGTACCGCGGGAGCGGAGTGAAATAGTACCTGAAACCGTGTGCCTACAAGCCGTGGGAGCGTCGCTGGCAGCACTTGTGCTGTCAGTCGTGACTGCGTGCCTTTTGAAGAATGAGCCTGCGAGTTAGCGGTGTGTAGCGAGGTTAACCCGTGTGGGGAAGCCGTAGCGAAAGCGAGTCCGAACAGGGCGTTTGAGTTGCACGCTCTAGACCCGAAGCGGAGTGATCTAGCCATGGGCAGGTTGAAGCGGCTGTAAGAGGTCGTGGAGGACCGAACCCACCAGGGTTGAAAACCTGGGGGATGACCTGTGGTTAGGGGTGAAAGGCCAATCAAACTCCGTGATAGCTGGTTCTCCCCGAAATGCATTTAGGTGCAGCGTCGTGTGTTTCTTGCCGGAGGTAGAGCACTGGATAGGCGATGGGCCCTACCGGGTTACTGACCTTAGCCAAACTCCGAATGCCGGTAAGTGAGAGCGCGGCAGTGAGACTGTGGGGGATAAGCTCCATGGTCGAGAGGGAAACAGCCCAGAGCATCGACTAAGGCCCCTAAGCGTACGCTAAGTGGGAAAGGATGTGGAGTCGCAGAGACAACCAGGAGGTTGGCTTAGAAGCAGCCACCCTTGAAAGAGTGCGTAATAGCTCACTGGTCAAGTGATTCCGCGCCGACAATGTAACGGGGCT
>NZ_JBSHGQ010000087.1:0-1204 GCF_053617895.1 Microbacterium sp. NPDC055683
GGCGCGTGGCTGCGCGCCTGCGGGCTTCCCGGACGGTTCCTGAAGCTCAGAGCTTCTCGGCGACGATCTCGGTGAGGTCGACGAGACGGTTCGAGTAGCCCCACTCGTTGTCGTACCACGACGAGAGCTTGACCTGCGTGCCGAGGACGCGCAGGAGGCCGGAGTCGAAGATCGACGAGTGCGGGTCGTGGACGATGTCGCTCGAGACGATCTCGTCCTCGGTGTACTTGAGGATGCCCTTGAGCGGGCCCTCCGCGGCCTCCTTGAAGGCGGCCTTGATCTCGTCGACGGTCAGCTCGCGCTCGGTCTCGACCGTGAGGTCGGTGATCGAGCCGGTGGGGACGGGCACGCGGAGCGCGAAGCCGTCGAGCTTGCCCTTGAGCTCGGGGAGGACGAGGCCGATGGCCTTCGCCGCGCCCGTCGAGGTGGGGACGATGTTGAGGGCGGCGGCGCGCGCGCGACGGAGGTCGGAGTGCGGGCCGTCCTGGAGGTTCTGGTCGGCCGTGTAGGCGTGGACCGTCGTCATGAGGCCGCGCACGATGCCGAACTTGTCGTTGAAGACCTTGGCGAGCGGGGCGAGGCAGTTGGTCGTGCACGACGCGTTCGAGATGATGTGGTGCTTCTCGGGGTCGTACAGGTGCTCGTTGGCGCCGATGACGAAGGTCGCGTCCTCGCCCTTGGCGGGAGCCGAGATGAGGACCTTCTTCGCGCCGCCCTCGATGTGCTTGCGGGCGTCGTCGGCGTTCGTGAAGCGGCCGGTCGACTCGATGACGATGTCGACGCCCAGCTCGCCCCACGGGAGCGCTGCGGGGTCGCGCTCGGCGAGCGCGGCGATCTTGTGGCCGCCGACCGTGATGGACGACTCGTCGTACGTGACGTCCTGGTCGAGCACGCCGAGGATCGAGTCGTACTTCAGCAGGTGCGCGAGGGTCTTGTTGTCGGTGAGGTCGTTGACGGCGACGATCTCGAGGTCAGCACCCTGGGCGAGAGCCGCCCGCAGGTAGTTGCGGCCGATGCGGCCGAAGCCGTTGATTCCGATCCGAACAGACACGTGGTCTTCTCCTGATTGTGTAGGGTGCGCCCGCACAGGCGCGGTGGAGGGGAGGTCGTCCGCGGCGGGCTCGCACCCCCCCGCGCGCGGCCCGGTGAATCAAGAACCGAACACCTTCACCCCGGGGTTATCGGCGGGCCTCGCCCAAACCCT